>NZ_GG665962.1:58979-80429 GCF_000156555.1 Acinetobacter sp. ATCC 27244 | reverse complement strand
AGCCTTAGCCATTTTGATTTTCCTCGTTTACGTCGACACCAGTTTAGAGAAAAACAACCCTGAAAAACTTTCTTTATCGACATTCGCCTAAAAAACTAGACACCTAATACTTGAAAAGCAGACTATAATAGCCTGCTTCTTTAAAATCTTGTAGAAATTCTACTAAGCTGTATATCTGGAGCTCTTATCGAGATTTGAACTCGAGACCTCTCCCTTACCAAGGGAGTGCTCTACCACTGAGCTATAAGAGCGATCTCTTCGATGGAGCGGGAGACGAGGATCGAACTCGCGACATGCAGCTTGGAAGGCTGCCACTCTACCAACTGAGTTACTCCCGCGCGTTGGTACTTTACCACTTCAATCGAAGTTATATGGTGGTGGGAGAAGGATTCGAACCTTCGAAACTTTCGTAGCAGAGTTACAGTCTGCCCCCTTTGACCGCTCGGGAATCCCACCAAATCACACTTGCACAGTGCAGCTCGTTTACTTTAAACTCAAAACCTTAAGATGGTGCCGGCACACGGATTCGAACTGTGGACCTACTGATTACAAGTCAGTTGCTCTACCAACTGAGCTATGCCGGCGCTTCTTAGTGTTTCGTACGTTTCGTATCGGAACGGTGTGCAGTTTAGCAAAACTCTGAATCGATGCAAGTGGTTTTTTTAAAAAAACCGCTAAAAACTCATAAAATCAATCCGTTTGACGATAATTCAACCGCTTTGATCACTGCGCGAGCTTTTATTTGGGTTTCATTCCATTCTGATTCAGGATTTGAGTCTGCAACCAACCCTGCTCCCGCTTGCACGTAAACCTTTTTATCACGAATCACACAAGTACGAATCGCAATCGACATGTCCATTTCCCCATGCCAACCTAAATAACCAACAGCACCACCAAATACGCCACGTTTTACAGGCTCAACCTCATCAATGATTTCCATCGCACGAATTTTAGGAGCACCTGAAAGCGTTCCTGCGGGAAATGTTGCCTTAAACACATCTAAAGCATCTACATCATCACGCACTTCACCTTGTACATTTGACACAATATGCATCACATGTGAATAACGCTCGATTACCATGCGATCAGTGACTTGGACTTTTCCAATCTTTGAAACACGCCCAACATCATTACGACCCAGATCAATCAACATCAAATGTTCAGCAATCTCTTTTTCGTCTGCTAATAAATCTTGCTCGAGTGCCAAATCTTCTTCTTTAGTCTTACCACGTGGTCGTGTACCAGCCAAAGGACGCACCGTTGCGATCCCATCCTCTAAACGAGATAGGATTTCAGGTGATGAACCCACAATATGAAAAGGCTTGTCATCAACAAGCGTTCGTCCTTGCACTAAAAACAGATATGGTGATGGATTGAGATGACGCAAAGCACGATAAACCTGTAATGCCTCACCATCAAAATCAGACACCATTCGCTGCCCTGGCACCACCTGCATGACATCACCAGCACGAATGTACTCTTTCACCGTTTCCACCGTTTCAAGAAACTTTTCTTTCCCCGTGATCGACTCAAAGTGCGGAACTGTATGCGGTTTTGCCTGCAAACTCACAGGTGTTGCAAGCAGTTGTTCTAATTGATCCAATTTTTGTTGTGCTTGCGCATAAGCATCATGTTGATTTGCATCAGCATGATGGATTAAAAATAAAGTATCTTTTAAATTATCAAATACGATCACTGTTTTTGACAGCATTAACCATAAATCTGGCAATGTCACAGGATCGTCTGCAGGGACATTTTTTAATTTTGGCTCGATATAGCGTACAGCGTCGTAACCCAGATAACCCACTAAACCACCTGTAAAGCTCGGTAGTTCAGGCAATTCTTTTTTACTTGGTACTTTAAATTGATGCTGAAAGTCGCGAATATATTGAAATGGGTCGGTACAATTTTGTTGGGTAACGGTACCATCAGTTTGCTGAACGGTAAGCACACCTGCATTACATGAGAAAACCGTAGATTCACCCAAACCGATCATTGAGTATCTCGCCCAATTTTCACCACCTTCAACAGACTCGAAAAGATAGGCATGTTTATGTGTTTTAAATCGAGCAAAAACGGAAAGTGGGGTTTCAGTATCGGCTAAACGTTGGCGGTAAACGGGAATGGTGTTATAGCCGGCTGATTTTAACTGTTCAAATTGTACTAAGGTAGTCATGGATATTCTCTATGGTTTTAATTTCTGTGCGTTTTTTCTTTAGTGCTCTTTCAAGCCCGCCATCGAAAAACCATAACTACTTTCATGCCTGTCTCCTGATCTGATCTTCTTCAACGAGTTCCACCAAACGATCCACCACCTGTTGCGGTTGGCAATCGTAAATATTCTCCCCATGATTATAGCCATAGCTGACCACAATACAATCTATACCTGCACGTCGTGCAGCTTCAACATCATTACTTGAATCACCAATCATTAGTGTTTGTGCGGCAGCAACATTTTGGCTCTGCATACAGTGCAATAATGGCAAGGGATGAGGTTTACGCTCAGGCAAGGTATCACCACCAACCACCATCTTAAAATAAGATGAAAGTGATAAAATATCCAAAATACCTCTCGCCAACTGCTCTGGTTTATTGGTCACACATGCCATGATAATCCCATGCGCTTGACAATAATCCAAGAAAGGTAAAACACCTTCATATACCTGAGTATTGACACATAACTCTTGTGCATAGACATCAACGAATGTGTTTAACAAGAGCGCATGTTGCTGAGGGCTTGCATCCTCAAATAAATATTCAAGGACTGTTTCACAAAGTTTTGCGGCGCCCTTTCCAACCCATGCTCGTATCTGATCTTCAGTAACTACAGGAAAGTGCAATTTTTCCAAACTCATATTCATTGCACGATATAAGTCAGCAGCAGAATCTACAAGTGTTCCATCCAAATCAAACAAGATAAGATCACGACATTGTAACTGTGCAATGGACATTAAATTTCCACCTATAAAATGAAAAAGGCATCCCTCAACTAAACCCTAACACCACTTTACTAAAATGTTAGAGCAACTCGAAGCATGCCTTGATTGTAAAAGTTTAGTCTAATTATTTAAAGAACAACCAAGCGATCACCGCCAAAATGATCAACACAATCAGAGAAATCATACCCACTGAAGCATTTTTTTGTTGCTCTTTTTCCTGCGCAACTCGCGACACAGGCTCTGGCATAGGCACTGATTTTGGTTCAGCAGAAACCTCAACTTTCACCCCTTCAGGGATCGGTGCAGGCTTAGGAATACCCACTTGCTGAGGCATACCATCGCGACTAATTGGCGTTTCAACAGCTCTTTCTGCAATACTTGGCATACCTTGATCTTGCGTGACGGTTTTTACTGGTTCCACTTCGATTTCTGGTAATTCAGTTTCTGGGGCAAGAACGCTAAATACAAAACTTGCAAATTGCAAAATATCACCATCATGCAATTTAGTATCTTGAGTGATACGCACATCATTCACAAAGGTACCATTTGATGAGTTCAGATCTTGCACCCACAATTGTTGTTCCTTAAGCAACAAAGCAGCATGGCGACGTGAAATATCGGCAGATTGCAATAAAATATCAGCCTCTTGATGACGCCCTACCAACATATCACGTTCAATCGTGAGTTCTTTCCCCGTAAATTCACCTGTAATGGCTTGTAGTTTCCAAGTCATAAACATCAACCCTTATCCTGATTTATTGATTATCGGCTCTTGCAATCATAACATTGTGACAGAAGTGCTTGTGTGCTTCTACTGTGAAGATGCAGGATGCAAGGTGGTCGTGGTCACCGTATTCTTACTTCTTTCAACCGCTTTCTTTTGCAAAGGTGGCTGTGCTGTCGCCACTGGCGTAGTCACCGCAGAGGTCTTTTGCTGCGTCGCTGTTGGCACTTTTTGATATGGTGAATTATTTATCCCCTGTTGAGTGTAAATATCCGAGACATTTTGAGGCAGCTTGGCAAAATTTCCGTTTTTATCCATCGAAAGTTGCAAGCTATATAATTGATTATAGCGTTGCTGTGAAATACGACGGATATCATCTGAATCCCCAACAATGGTTGGATGAATAAACACCAAAAGATTACGCTTATCATTACTGCGTGTATCAGCACGGAATAACCGTCCTAAATAGGGAATATCACCCAACACCGGGATACTCTGACGAGTTAGATTAGTATCATCAGAAATCAAACCACCCAAAATTACAGTTTGCCCATGATCAGCTAGTACAGAGGTCTTAATCGCCCGTTTACTGGTCACCAAATCCGTTGCCTGCCCTCGATTAGGCTGAACATTCGAAACCTCTTGCTCAACCTCAAGACGAATCGATCCCCCTTCACCAATATGTGGGACAACTTTCAGCGTAATCCCCACATCCTTTCGCTCAACCGTCGTATACGGGTTCACAGTACTATTACCCTGAGTTGCAACAGATCCTGTAACAAATGGAACATTTTGCCCCACCACGATATAAGCTTCTTCATTGTCCATTGTGACGATGGATGGGGTCGATAAAAAATTGGATTTCGTATTCGCTTTCAGCGCTTGTATCAACGCACCGTATGCCCTACGGGGGTTTTCAAAATTTCCTAAACCTATTGAAGCACCATCTCCAAAAGCCCCTGCTGCACCTACCGCACCACCAGTTAGATAACCAGCGGCAATTTTGGACAGTCCAGAACCAAGATTTGAAAAATTAACCAGCCCGACACCACTATTTAGATCACCCAATACCCATTGCACACCAAGTTGCTCAGCATCACCCCCTACAACCTCGATAATCGCAGCTTCTATCAACACTTGCTGACGACGTGTATCCAGTTGTTGTATTGCCGATTCAATCTCGCGCATTAATTGTGGATCTGCTTTCACGACCAAGGCATTCTGCGTACCATCAGCAATAATACTCACGCCTCCTCCGTTAAAGCTGGTCACATCATTTTGACGATTGTTAAAACCACTATTTAGGCTAATCGCTGAATTTCCCGATGCGTTATTGGATGAACTGCTATTTTGATTATTCGAAATCAGATTACTAACAGCATTTGAACTACTATTATTAGATGTCGATGAGGATGAAACTGACTGACCTGTCACCAAACCTTGTAAAATTTCAGCTAAATTTTTTGCACTTGCATATTTCAAACGAAATACTTTTAATCCGCCCAAACGATCTGCTGACGGCACATCGACCATTTCGATAATTTGACGCAACCGCTTGCGTGAATCTGGATCACCTTTAATTAAAATACGATTGGTGCGATTATCCGCAACAATACGTACTCGAGACCCCATCAAATCTTTAGATGATCCCGTTCCACTCATTGTCTCAAGCAAAGCAATCACTTCCTCTGCCTGACTCGACTGCAACGTAATCGCCTCAATATCATTCTGCCCTGTTCCATCCAAGTTTCGGACAATATTCTCAAGCTGATAGATATTTGCTGCTCGATCAGAAACAATAAGTGCATTGGTTCCCGCTACTGCCGCCAGATGCGCAAACTGTGGCATCAATGGGCGCAAAGCAGGTACGAGATCATTTGGATTGGTATTTTGTAGCCAAATAACACGCGTTACGATTTGATCCCCACCCGCACGATTTCGCCCATCATAAGGAATACCTGCATTTTTCACATTACTATCAGGCACCAAGCGAATCGTATTTCCTGAAGGCAATGCCACCACACCATTCACACTTAATACACCTAAGAAGAGATCGTAAACCTCATCTTTGTTGAGTGGTTTGTTCGAAATGACCGTCACATTACCGCGCACTCGCGGATCAACTGCAAAGTTCTTACCCGTAATATCAGCAACCTCATTAATAAAAGCTGCTAAATCTGCATCACGTAGATTGATCTTCCATGTCTGTGCTTGTACATGGGTACTGATTGTCGCAACTAACGGTGCTGCGGCAAGTAATGCCCAAAGTGGACGCTGATGATTCAAAAAAGCCATAACCTGCACTTATTCCTAACTATTGTGATGATGTGTGATCACTAAAAACTCTGTTGAATGGTCATCACTTGATCACCACGTTTTATTTCTATTTTGGCATGCCCTTGACGACGCACTTGCTCTAGTAATTGTACTTCGCTTAGTCCCTGCCCAACGGTTTGGCCATTGATCGATAGAACTCGATCCCCCGCACGCAAACCCAATGTATTTTTAAGACCAACGGGTGTTTGATCTGTGATTTCATAGCCATCTGCACCACCACTCACTCCCATATTCTTCAAATATTGCTCACGGTTATCCTGCATTTGTTGAATTGCCTGCCCCAATGCAGACTGAGGAGAGTTTTGAACAGGCTCTGGCATATGTGCAGGCGGCGGCTGATTATTGCGATTAACCGGCTCTATTGGTTGATATAAACCTTTCTCCAACCCTTTAAAGGTCACTTCTCGTGTTGCGCCATTGCCTTGTTTCAACACCACGCGATCCCAATACACTTCAACCAGTTGATATGACGTTGAACCTAAGGTTTCACCTACACGATAACGCTCAGCACTATCATTTAATTTGATCACTGCAGAGGACAATGAGTTGGAAGAACCGAGCAATACCCCTTGTAATTCCAAATTAACATTATCCTGCACTGTACTCGCAGCGGGCTCATTAAATAAAGCGAATGAACTGATATTCGGAACTTGTGCTTGTTGTGAACCCAACTCAACCCGATCAAATTGCATCGCTTGAGGAGGAGCAACTACCAACCAAAAAAACGAAGCGAGCTTCCAACACAGCCATAATAACAAGATTGCCAAAATCAACGGACTGAGCTTATCGAGCTTTTGCCAATCTAACTGTTGTATTTTTTGTATTAATGCGTCCATCACATTCCACCTTGTAACAATGGCTGGCGTGAGCTAATCACATAAGTGTCTAGTCCTGCTTTACCCTGATAAGAAGGAACGTTTAACAGCATTCGCTGTGTCAGTTGCACATCAAGCATAAGATTGGCATCTAAACTTATGTTTGCCATTTTTTGACTGCGTTGATCGCGTACATCCAGTTGCAATTGTCCATTGGCATCTTTTAACTCGGCAATTAAAGATGGCATAGTCATACGCTCTTGACGCTGACCAAAAGTATAAGTCAATTCGCCACCACCCCAGTTCAGTTGCCCTTCAGTGGCACTAAAACCTTTTTCATTGTGATAATGAAGTTGTACATCCTTGAGTTGAATTGCATTCTCAGGCCATTGCCAATTGGCAAAATAACGCAAAGTCTCAGGTGCCACTTGACCTTGTAACCCCTTAACAATAATTTTTTTCCCCAAGCCATAAGCAAAGACACCATTAAATTGTGTGTTGCCACTATGGATATCGAGATCAGCCCCAAAACGTAATAGCAACAAATCTAAAGGTCGTGTCTTCCAATGCACAGAGCCTCGTAACTGCCCACGTTGCCAGTCCGCTTGTCCCTGCCAGATGTTGCCACTAACATTATGTAGTAATTGATTATCTTTAGAAAATTTCGCAATAAGCCATGTTGCTGGAATCTGTAAAATAATAAAAATTAAAAATGCAAAAATGGCGAATAGCCACCATCTCCATTGTTTGGTATTTTTCTTCATTCCACCCTTACCAACATCGCTAACATCATCCATTTAAAATACTTGCTCTGAATGACATTATGCATAATTTTTCAACATCGCCAATTCTCTCATATAAAAAAACCAAGCTTTTAAGCTTGGTTTTTTACAAAGGATAAAGTCATGGTATGACAAAACGATGACTTTAAAACTCACTTAGATTAAGAAATCTTCAAGTTTTGCGCCTTTTTCTAATTCAGCAACCAACCAACGCGGTTGTTTACCACGACCAGTCCAAGTTTCTTCAGTATTATTTTTATTGCGGTAGCGTGGTTCTACAGCTTTACGCGTAGTCTTTTTACGCTTTTGCTCACCTACAGCCAATAACTCTTCAACGCTTAAACCAATACCATCAGCAATTGCTATGATTTGATTATATGCATCTTCAATTGCTTGGTCTTTTTTACTTTCAATTAAAGCTTCAGCTTCTGCTTGCAAACGCTTTAAATCTTCAACTGATAAATCACTAATATCTGGTTTCATCCGAACCACTCCAACTCAATAAGAAAATATTTCACGCAAAAATAAAAAAAATGAATTCTAAATTCAGCTCAATATTAATTTATATGCATTTAATTAATCAATATAAGAATAGCTGAATTAATCACACTATAACAAAAAAAATGCTTTTTATTTACAAGAAAACTTAAAATGAAAACTCAAAATAAAATATATATTAATCTATTTTTAATTTAGCTCAGTTCAAAACAGTGCATAGCACTGATATTTCGACTTCACAAAAAAATCACACCCGATAATTTTATGGCTCACTTTGATTTACTTATTATTGAAAAACTCCATTTACAAACCTTAATCCATCACGCCTACGTAAGATGTGTTACAGAGAAATAGCAAATGAAGTTTTTCTATAAAATCACAATATCAGACATAATTGTCTTTACGATGATTAGTTTCAAATTAAATCATGCTCTACAGTCTTTTCTAACTGAATGATCCTTTGCTTAATATGGTCTGGGATATTTATTTTTTTTGCATTCACTTTATCAACACACACCATTACAGCGTCGCCTGTTGCAACAATTTGTTGTTGTTGCTCACTCCACAATACATATTGCATTCTAAATGCACTGTTTCGGATCTCCTCAATACGCGCACCAACATGCAACACATCTGGATAAAATACAGGGCTTAAATACTTACATTGACTCGATGCAACTACGGTCAATATATCTTGCTCAAATATATTTAATGCCATCAAATAGGCAATACGAGCACTTTCTATATAGCGATAATATTGCACATTATTTACATGACCAAATGCATCCATATCTCCCCAAGCAACACTTTGTTTATGTATAACAGGGTAGACAGACAACTCATTCATATTTTCACTCACAGCTTAAAGTTCAGAAAATTAACATCATTTTCAAATATTAAATTCAACTGTTTGATTAAATCCAAATTATCCCCTAGGACTGACTTAATCCTTAAATAACTCATTAATATATTATCAGGATATAAACTTAATAACTGCTCAGCTTCCTGTTGACGGTCTGTCGCCACATAAATATGCCATTTAGCAAAACTTAACATCGGCACACCCGCATAACGTTGCTCGAACAGCAAAATACGTTGCTCTACATCAGCATAATCTGGAATTTGCTTCAGGAGTTGCTGTTGAAACCAGAGATAAAATACTTCCGGATCAAAATGCTCTTGTAATAAATGCAAAGCCAATTGCTCATGTTGTATGCTCATCTCAGGCATTCGAGCCAATAATTTAAGCCACAACACCTTACTCGTATATGGGCGAGTTTGTATTTCATTCTGCAAGGCTAAATAACGCTGCTGCAATGCCGCTAAATCATCCACGGATGCCTGATCAAACTTAATCAGCAATTGCTGCAACCATAGATCTCGATGGTCAGCATCAAGCAAACCATATTGCGTTGCTTGCAGAAACAACCACGGACGTTGTAATGCCAATTTACCCCATAAAGCCGTGATACGCTGTTGATAAGCCGTTTCGATTTGAAGTAACCAAGGAGATAATTGATGTTGAGTCAAAAACTCTAAATGCGTGAGTGCTTTTTCTTCTTGTTGTTGCGCTAAAAAAATATCTATACGTTGCAATTCAGCCAATTCAAACGCGACCGGCGCCGATTGCTCCAAGTGCTGCAAAGCTGCGTCATAATTCCCATTTTTATAATCAAATTGGGCGGCAACAATGTGGTTTAACAAGCCTGATTGGGTATACACTCGTTCAATAAAAACCTGTTGATCTTTAGCCGCATCCAACAACCAAACAACACCTAATTGCTCATAAGGATGCAAATCCTTAAAATGGAGGGCTATTTCTTTTTTACGTTGTTCACGTACAAAATAGCGTTTACCCAATAACCAAAATGATTGTGCCAACAAACTGATAATAATAAATAATGCAATTAAGCCCCAAACACTGCTTTGTAATTGCCAATCACGCCAATAGAGATAAGCATAACCATGCCCATAGCCATAACTCAAAACCGCAAAAATTGCGAATAAGAATAAGCTAATCAACACATAACGAAGCAACAAATGTTTCATTGCGCTTACCCCACTAACCCGAGTGTAATCAGTTTCGGCGTTGCAACTGTTGGTAAATGCAAAATCTTATCAAGACGTTGATTCATTTGTTGGCTATTCTGATCTGGTAGTTCAGCCAGCAATTGCATCACTTCTTGAATTGATTTTCTGTATTCAGCCTGCTGACCACGATGTAACGCATCTGACGCAAGTAACATCCGTAATTGCGCCTCTTTCAAAGTAAGATTACGATGCACTAAGTCAGGTGGATTGCGCTGCACTTTTTCCAAATTAAACCAATGCCACCATATTGAAGATTCGCCTTTTGTAGCTTTCAACTGAGGATTTTGTATTTCTTTTTGAATCCGCTGATCCAATTCTTGCAATAAACCTTCAAGTTGTTGTTGTTGCTGTGTTTGAGTCAAAACGAATTGTTGAATTGACTGCTTATCTTGTTCAATCGCTTTGAGCAAACTGTGTTGTAGTGCAGGCGCCAGACTCGATTGAAGCACTTGCTGTTGAACTTGAGTCAAATGCTCTAAAGCATAAATAAATTGTTGTTGATCTAGCGCGAACTGAACCAGTTGCAGTTGTTGTTGGATCAAAATCACGGGTGCTACACCAGTAATGACCATTGGAGACATATTTAAACCAGAAGGTGTTTCTGGGCTACTACTTTGCAACTGACGCTGTAATGCGACTAACTGATCATTCAATAAAGCATAACGTTGTTCAGTTTGCGAAAGTTGCTGTTGCAGTTGAGGAATCGTCTGAGCATTTTGAGCCATATCATAACTGAGCTTAACCAACCACACTAAGCCAAGTAATAATATTAAATAGACAATTTTTCTCATACCGCCCCCCGCCAATCGCTCATGCGTTGAATAATCTCCGATGCAGATAAATTTTCAAGCTGAATAATGTTAATTGTATTGCCTAAACTATGTTGCGCTTGATTTAAAATAGCAGTTAAACGCTCACCTAACACCAAATACACCCATTTCTGCTTACAAGGATTTTGTGCACAAAGTTGAAGCCAATTTTTCCAGCTCGCCTCACTACTAATCAGCACCGCGACTGGTTGATCAGGTTCCATTTTTTCTAATAAACGAGGGAATTCAAACACACTTTGTTGAGGGCATTGTCGATGGTAAAGCACAAAGTTCGCAATTTTGACGCCTTGCTGTTGTAATTGCTGCATCATAAATTGACGCCCACCTAATCCTCGCCAAAAAGCAATTTTCTGCAAATCGTTCTGTTGCTTTAAAAGAGGAAGATCCAACATGCCTTCTGAGCTTTCCACCTCAGGTACATCACTTTGAATACCAAACTGAGCCAACGCTTTGGCTGTTGCCTGACCTACCGCAATCCAACGAATATGTGCGAGCTGATGCAAATTCAACCCAGACTTGACCAAATACTTCATTCCGATATCAACCGCTGTTGGGCTGACAACAACAATCACCTGTACCTGATCTAATTGCTGATATAGTTGCTGTAACTCCTCAGAAAGAGGCACAGCAATTAGCTCTAATAAGGGTAAGTGTTCTACTTGATAACCCGCATCCTGCATCGCTTGAGTCAAGCGATCTGCACGATCTTGCGGGCGAGTATTAATAAATCGCATTAATAGAGGGCTTTCAATAATTCACCTGCACCTTGATCCAATAAATCTTGTGCAAGTTGCTCACCCAACTGTTCAGCTTGATCCGTTGAACCAATCAATTGTTTTTTAAGTAACGTCTTTCCATCAACGCTCCCAACACGGCCTTCAATCTGTAATTGATGATTGACTATAGTGGCGTAACCTGCGATTGGCACCTGGCACCCCCCTTCCAAATAAGCATTTAGGGCACGTTCCGCACGCACACAAATCGAGGTTTCTTCATGTTGTAAGGGCTGAATCAATGCCAAAAGCTTTTCATCATCTGCACGACATTCCAAACCTAATGCCCCTTGCCCCACCGCAGGCAAGCTTAGGACAGGAGCCAAACAATGACGAATCCGATCAGCCAAACCTAAACGCTTTAAACCTGCGCTGGCGAGGATAATCGCATCATATAAACCATCGTCTAACTTTGACAATCGTGTGCCTACATTGCCGCGCAAATCAATAATTTCTAAGTCTGGACGCTGCTGCAAAATCTGACATTTTCGACGTAAACTCGAAGTTCCAACTTTCGCACCCTGTGGCAAATCCTCAAATCGCGCATACTGATTCGACACAAAGGCATCTAAAGGATCTTCACGCTCACAAATAACGGCTAAAGTTAAACCATCAGGTAAATGCATCGGCACATCTTTCATAGAATGCACAGCCAGATCAGCACGACCATCTAATAACGCGGCTTCCAGTTCTTTCACAAATAAGCCTTTACCACCAATTTTGGCTAATGGCGTATCGAGGATTTTGTCACCTTGCGTGACAAACTTAACCAACTCAACAGTTAAATCTGGATAGAGCGTATTTAAACGAGAACGAATATGCTCCGCTTGCCAAAGTGCAAGAGGACTTTGTCGAGTCGCAATTTTTAGAGTTTTCATAAATCTACGTCAAGCATTGATTAAAGCAATTGCTCCCAACTTAACTTGATCATCTAAAATTGCAAGTAAAAAATCACAAACAATCTTTCAGCTCAGGTAAAACAACCTCTATAGCTGGTGCATACATTCTCTTAAACTCGGTAGATGTCGACGACTCACCGACAAACGCTCATCCAACTCACGTAGACGGACTTGATATTGCCCCGCAGCCACCAACTCTAAACCTTCTAAATAATCTAGAGAGACTAACGCATTACGATGAATACGAATAAAACGATCTGAAAACTCATTTTCCAGATCTTTTAATGTTTCATCAATCAACACACTGCCATTCTTGTGGCGAACGGTCACATATTTCTGATCCGCTAGAAAATAATATACATTCTCTAATGGAATTAACTCGACGCCGCGATACGTTTTAGCAGCAATTTGGTGACGCTGGGTTTTGGAATCGTCCATATCTTCTAATTGTAAACCCGTCATTTGTGCTTGGGTTAGTTGAGTTAAATGGTGAAATACTTGTTGTAAATCTTCTTGTGCGACAGGTTTTAGTAAATAGCCCTGTGCTTGAAATTTAAATGCTTCCAATGCATGCTGATCGTAAGCCGTGCAGAAAATAACAGCAGGTCGTGGATCTAAATGGCGCAATTGTTCTGCACACTCTAAACCATTCATGCCTGGCATTTGAATATCTAACAAAACCACATCAGGTGAAGTTTGTTCTATCTGGCTTAACACATCTTGTCCATGATGTGCGGTTGCCACAACGTCGTGTCCCATTTGAGTTACCAAACGTGATAAGCGCTCTACTGCAAGTGGTTCATCATCAGCAATGAGGACTTTCATCCATTTCTCCTTGTCACTGTTAACTTCATCCATATTTTTTATGGTTAACTCGACTTATTATTTTACTCGGTAGTGGTAATTCACCACAGTGGTATATAACGATGTGCCGCCATACACTTGAAATTTTACAGTTTGACCGTAATACGCTTTCAAACGTTGTTCAACATTTTCGATCGCAATACCATTTCCTTTCCGCGGTTTTATTGTATCGCGAGAATAAGGGTTAGTAATGACTATACTGACTTGATTTTGCAATATTTCAACCAATACCGTAATGGTTGACTGCTGCAATACCCTTTCTACCCCATGAAAAATACTATTCTCCAGCAGGGGTTGCAATGTTAATAAGGGAATCGTAACGCGTTTTAGCTCAATCGGTGTGGCTTGAATATTCCATTCGACTTTTAAACGATCACCCAAACGTATTTTTTCAATGCTGAGATATTGCTGACATAAATCTATTTCTTCGGCCAGACTGACCAATTTAAGCTCTTGGAAACTTGCTCGAAACAACCGCGACAAACTGATCAGCATATTTTCAGCCTTGTCAGGATCAATACTAATTAGACTCACCACGCTATTTAAACTATTAAATAAAAAATGGGGGTGAATACGTGCTTGCATCGCCTGAATTCGAGCATTCAATTCACTATATTGCTGATTCAACCATTGTTCGCGCATATATAAATAACGTAAACAAAATGCACCAAGCAAGACACCATAACTCAAATGCAATCCCACACCATGGAATAAGATCTGTTCATTAAAGCCACCTGAGCGTACTGTCCAATACTGAATCACATTTACTGCACAGGTGGTTGAAAAAACAATCAGCTGCAACAGAATAAAACCCAAAGTTAAAGCGGTTTTCTGACTAAATTTAGAAAAAAAAGCTTGGAAGTAATCCACCAATGCAGCAAAAGACAAAATCACCCAATTAATGAAAAACATATATTGCAAGACACGAATGCCCTGCAATGCCTGCCACGACTGCGCTTCGGCCAAAGCCAACACCATCGCCAGAACATTACTTGCAACAATTAATTCTAATAAGTATTGCCATTGCCCAATTTTCGTAAAAAAATAGGAGCCTGATGGATTCAATGAACGTGATTGCGATAACTTCTTCGCACGAGTTTCGGCAACTGCGTTTGGATTTGCTATACTCTTTTTTATTTTACTGAGCCGCCATGACCACATCTTCTCAATCCTCATCTTCAGCAAGCCCTCATCAAACCTCTGGCATGTGGGGCGGTCGCTTCTCAGAAGCAACAGATGCTTTTGTTGCAGAATTTACCGCATCTGTGCAATTTGACCAACGTTTTTATAAGCAAGATATTGCAGGTTCAATCGCACATGCAACCATGCTTGCTAAAGTGGGTGTTCTCACTGAAGCTGAACGTGATGACATTATTCAAGGTTTAACCACAATTCAAGCAGAAATTGAAGCAGGCGAGTTTGAATGGCGTATTGATTTAGAAGATGTGCATATGAACATTGAGTCTCGCTTGACTCAACGTATCGGCATTACAGGGAAAAAACTACATACTGGCCGCAGCCGTAATGACCAAGTTGCAACTGATATTCGCTTATATTTGCGTGATGAAATTGATGATATTTTGACAATTTTACAGCGTCTACAACAAGGCATTTTGCAACTTGCAAGCAAGAATACCAACACGATCATGCCTGGTTTTACCCATCTTCAGACGGCTCAACCCGTGACTTTTGGTCATCATTTGCTAGCTTGGTTTGAAATGCTAATCCGCGACACAGAGCGCCTACAAGACTGCCGCAAGCGTGTTAATCGCATGCCGCTGGGGTCAGCTGCATTAGCTGGAACAACTTACCCAATTGATCGTGCGTATACAGCAGAGTTACTTGGATTTGAGTCTGTTTCAGAAAACTCGCTAGATGCCGTTTCAGATCGTGATTTTGCGATTGAATTTAATGCTGCTGCCTCTTTGATCATGATGCATCTATCTCGTATGTCTGAAGAACTGATTTTATGGACATCGGCACAATTTAAATTCGTTAACATTCCTGATCGCTTCTGTACAGGCTCATCCATCATGCCACAGAAGAAAAATCCAGATGTTCCTGAACTGATTCGTGGCAAGTCAGGTCGTGTATTTGGCGATCTTATTAGCCTATTGACGCTGATGAAGGGTCAACCTTTGGCATATAACAAAGACAACCAAGAAGACAAAGAACCTTTGTTTGATGCGATTGATACAGTTCGTGGTTCATTGATGGCATTTGCAGATATGATTCCTGCACTTGTTCCAAATATCGAGATTATGCGTGAAGCTGCACTCCGTGGTTTCTCAACAGCGACAGACCTTGCTGATTACTTAGTTAAAAAAGGTGTTGCTTTCCGTGACGCACATGAAATTGTAGGTAAAGCAGTCGCTTTAGGTGTTGCGGAAGAAAAAGACTTATCAGAATTGACCTTAGAGCAACTTCAACAATTCTCGGATTTAATTGGCGCTGACGTATTCGATCAAGCATTGACCCTAGAAGCCTCTGTCAATGCACGTGATCATATTGGTGGTACCTCACCGAGACAGGTTGAAGCAGCAATTACTCGTGCCCATACTCGCTTAGAACAGCTTTACGCATAAGGACATCATAATGACTCGACAAGTATTTTGCCGTAAATATCAAAAAGAGCTTGAAGGTCTAGATTTCGCACCATTTCCTGGTGCGAAAGGGCAAGAGTTCTTTGAAAATGTTTCCAAACAAGCTTGGCAAGAATGGTTACAGCACCAAACTACATTGATTAATGAAAAGCGCTTAAATGTGTTTGAACCTGAAGCTAAAAAGTTTCTTGAAGAACAACGTGAGAAATTCTTTAACAATGATGAAAGCGTAGAAAAAGCTGAAGGCTGGAAGCCTGAAGAAAACTAAAGCAACGCTTTGGTTTTCTGCAAGACAAGGACGAAGTCCGCGTAGGCCACAATCAAAAAGAATCTATTGCGCAAGACGGAGAGCTATGCTCGGAGTGCAAGGATAAGCAAACTTAAAACATCGTTTTAAGGCTCTGCCCTTGCGCAAGACGAGAAGCTATGCTTCGAGTTAAACAAGAAAGCAACGCTTTGGTTTTCTGCAAGACACGAAGAAGACACCTGTAAGCAACTGAAAAAGAGAGCAAATTCGCTCTCTTTTTTACGTGATATTTACATTAGCAATAAAGTCTTACAGAGCATACACACTTGTCTACATGACACAACTCCGGATCACCCTTATAGTTAATTCAGAAGGATAAAGAGACCCTTAGAGATCTCACCGAAGTATGATATTTCTCTCCCAGACTTTCCCCCGAAGTCTGGGATTTTTTTATGTATCATTTAGCTCACTAAGAAATATTCCCAGATTACGAATCCAATCGCAAAGCCAAGAAAAGCATAGAGCGTAATAATTAAAAAAACAAAACTTGCTGAGTTATTCTTTTTTAAAAAGCGCATCGCGGTCACACCTTCAAATGAGATTAATCCCATTTTGAATGACCCATCAGTTAAAATATAGACACAGAATTTTTCAAAAAACTATAACAGAAATGCCTCTAAGGTCAGGTAGAGGCATCCTACAAAACTGGTAAACAATAGAGTTCAGGCAGATCAAATAAAATTATTTTTGATTAACTTTTTGTTCTATTTCTTCGATACTGGTATGACGAACATCGGTCCCTTTTGCCATATAAATCACTTGTTCAGAAATATTACGTGCATGATCACCAATACGCTCCAAAGAACGTAATACCCACATTACATTCATCACACGTGAAATATGACGTGGATCTTCAATCATATAAGTCATCAATGTCCGTGTTGCTGACTGATATTCACGATCAATATCAACATCTGCCATCACAACTTTCAAAGCTTGATCTACATCCAAACGCGCAAAGGCATCCAAGGCATCATGGATCATGACACGTACTTGATTTCCAATATGACGTGTTTCCATATAACCACGTGGAGACTCACCCTCTTCACATAGGTTTTGAGCAATACGTGCGATTTTTGCAGCCTCATCCCCAATACGCTCCAAGTCAGTATTGGCCTTACTCATTGCAATGACCATACGCAAATCAATCGCAGCTGGGTGACGACGTGCCAAAATCAAGGTTAGACCTTCATCAATATCACGCTCAAGCTGATTGACAGTATTGTCTTTAAACTGAACGTCAATCGCGAGATTGGCATCTGTATCTAATAAAGAATGGATGGCATTGGCTACCTGTTGCTCTACCAAGCCCCCCATGCTCATAAATTTGGTATGTACATCTTGTAAGTCTTCATTAAATTGTGAAGAAATATGATGACTTAACACAGGATTACTTGGACTCACAGAATGCCTCCATTAGACACATGGAAAATGATGCATGATTAAAACATAACAATGATGAAGTTTTTATGACAGTCATCTTATTTCCGATTAACCAACTCGGATATTTCAAACATAACATAGAAGTTAGAAAAATTGTGCAATTCTGATCGTTCCAGCCAACAGACACGATCAGAATCATGCTAAGCTAAATGCTGCTTGACGGAGCGCAGTTAATTAACTGCTGAGATCATAATAATCACATGATTTAAATATGAGTACCGTTGAACCTGATCAGGTTAACACCTGCGTAGGAATCAAGCCCAGCAAAAACCTAGCTCAGTTTTATCCAAGTTTTGAAGGATAAATCCGCCATTGTTTTTGGTCGTGCTTGATTCGTTAATGCCATAACATAAGGATCATGCCATGAACCAATTAACGAATCTTTCTCCAGCTGATATCTCTGCTCAACATGAGCAAGATGCTAAAGATTTAACTCGTATTTTACCTGCATCCAAAAAAATTTATGTCCAAGGTTCTCGCCCAGACATTCAAGTTCCATTTCGTGAAATCAGCTTAACAGAAACACCCACTGGCTTAGGCGGTGAATACAATCCCCCAATCATGGTATATGACACATCTGGGGTCTATACTGATCCAAATGTACAAATTGATTTAAACAAAGGTTTACCTTCGATTCGCCAAAAATGGATTGAAGAACGTAACGATACTGATGTTTTAACGGGTCTGAGCTCTGAGTTTGGTCAAGCACGTTTAAAAGATATTCGTACTGCTGAAATTCGTTTCGCTCACATCCAAAATCCACGTCGTGCACAAGCAGGTAAAAATGTCACGCAAATGCATTATGCCAAACAAGGCATTATTACGCCTGAAATGGAATATATTGCAATTCGTGAAAACCAACGCCAACGTGAAGATGTTGATATGCGTCAACATCCAGGCCAAAACTTTGGGGCACAAAATTTAAGAGAAATTACCCCTGAATTTGTACGCCAAGAAGTTGCAGCAGGACGCGCCATTATTCCGGCCAACATTAATCATCCAGAATGTGAACCCATGATTATTGGTCGCAATTTTTTGGTAAAGATTAATGCCAATATTGGCAATTCAGCACTCGGTTCATCGATTGATGAAGAAGTTGCAAAAATGACATGGGCAACCCGTTGGGGCGCCGACACGATTATGGATTTATCAACAGGTAAGAATATCCATGAAACGCGTGAATGGATTATCCGTAACTCACCTGTTCCAATTGGAACTGTTCCAATTTATCAAGCCCTAGAAAAGGTCGATGGCGTTGCCGAAGATTTGACGTGGGAAATCTTTAAAGACACTTTGATTGAACAAGCCGAGCAAGGCGTCGATTATTTCACTATCCATGCAGGTGTATTACTTCGTTATGTTCCAATGACGGCCAATCGCTTAACAGGAATCGTCTCTCGTGGCGGCTCAATTATGGCGCAATGGTGTTTGGCTCACCATGAAGAAAACTTCTTATACACGCATTTTGATGAAATTTGTGAAATCATGAAAGCATATGATGTGTCATTCAGCTTAGGTGATGGTTTACGTCCAGGCTGTATTCAGGATGCCAATGACGAAGCACAATTTAGTGAACTGAAAACCTTAGGAGAGCTCACCCACCGCGCTTGGGAACATGACGTACAAGTGATGATCGAAGGGCCAGGGCATGTGCCAATGCATATGATCAAAGAAAATATGGATCTACAACTTGAAGTCTGCAAAGAAGCGCCGTTCTATACGCTTGGACCGCTGACCACAGATATTGCTCCAGGTTATGATCACATTACTTCTGCAATTGGTGCAGCAATGATTGGCTGGTATGGTACAGCGATGTTGTGCTATGTGACACCGAAAGAGCACTTGGGCTTACCGAATAAAAAAGATGTTAAAGATGGAATTATTACTTATAAAATTGCAGCACATGCAGCAGACTTAGCCAAAGGTCATCCAGGTGCGCAAGTCCGTGATAATGCCCTCTCTAAAGCACGTTTTGAATTCCGTTGGGATGATCAGTTCAATCTTAGCCTAGATCCTGATACTGCACGCAGTATGCATGATGAAACACTACCAAAAGAGGCACACAAATCAGCACACTTCTGCTCAATGTGTGGCCCTAAGTTCTGCTCGATGAAAATCACGCAAAATGTGCGAGATTATGCGCAAAATCAACGCAATGCCAAACAATCAAATGATGCCGACACAGAAGTTGAAGCAGGTCTCAATGCGATGAAAACCGCTTATCAGGAACATGGTCAAAAATTGTACCACAAAGTGTAAATCAACTAAAAAAAGATTTGCCTGCGAAACATTCTCGGTTAGGATGAGATATGTACAATCTCATCCTGATTGAAGATGAATATTCTTGACCACGCCAGCTATTCAGCCTCCGACGTTACGATAGAATCTCGAACGTTTTTATATCGAGGATTCATTCAAGTAGAGAAAGTGAGCCTCAAACATCGATTATTTCATCGATTAGAGTATTCACCTGTCATTCAACGAGAATTAATTCATCGACCTGAAGCTGCTGGCGTTTTACTATACAATGACGCACAACAACGCTTCGCTCTGATCGAGCAATTTCGAATTGGTGCGATCAACGATACGGTATCTGCATGGCAACTTGAAGTCATAGCAGGCGTACTTGATGGCGATGAATCTCCGGAATGCTGTATTCGTCGAGAAGCATTAGAAGAATCTGGATGTGACATCACAACATTAAAACATTTATTTAGCTTCTACCCGTCTGCGGGAGCTTGCTCTGAACTTTTTCATTTATATGTAGCAGAAGTTGAATTACCTAAGGATGGGGGTGTTTTTGGGGTAGCGGATGAAGGTGAAAACATTCAACTTCATTTATTTGATTACTCCCAATTAAACATACTATTAAATAACGGGCGGTTGAGAAATGCACCTGTAATCATGGCATTACAATGGCTTGCTCAACATATACAACAACGATAACAAGTCTGAGGGGCTAAACACGGTGACCTACCAAGTCTCAACCTCATCACAACAAGATTTTGTGATGATACAGATTACTGATACACATTTATTGGAGTATCCGCATTTAGAGTTCGTTGGTATGCAACCCGAACAAAGCTTTCATGCAGTAATTGACTTGATGCGTCAACAACATCCTCAAATCGATCTGATCGTGCATACAGGTGATTTGGCACAAACACCAACACCTGTAACATACAATCGCTATATCCAGCATATGCAAAGTTTGGAAATTCCTTTTTTCCACACACCAGGCAATCATGATGACGTCGCACATTTTCCTTTTCACGAAGTGGATCAAACACAACTTACCGTGATCGAACTTGGGAAATGGGTCATTATTTTATTAAATAGCGCACAACCCCAGCGTATTGATGGAAGAATAACCGAATCACAGCTAAAGCAACTTCACACATTATTATCAAGACTACATGATCGTTATGTGATTCTTGCCTGTCATCACCATCCATTTGCTATGCAATCTGCATGGATCGATCAACATAAACTAAAAAATGCCTCTGATTTATTGGAAACCGTTAAACCCTTTTCCAATATCAAAG
>NZ_GG665962.1:0-58333 GCF_000156555.1 Acinetobacter sp. ATCC 27244 | reverse complement strand
CCATATCAAAGCCATCGTTTGTGGACATGTTCATCAAGATGCGATTCATCAGTGGCAAGGGATTGAATTTTTATCAACGCCATCAACATGCATTCAATTTAAACCAAAAAGTGAAAAATTTGCATTGGATGAAGAACATCCAGGTTATCGTTATATTTGCCTTAAAGCTAATGGTGAGTTGGAAACACAAGTATACCGCTTAAAAACCTCTGAACGCATGAGCAGCTCTGAGGTATTGGGTTATGATTAACTGTGGTTTGTTAAACTTTTGATTACAAATCACATCGATGATTTCTCACCAAATCTAGACATGAATGACTACCATCTTGCGAAAAAACTCTATATGATGACGACCCCTGATGGAAAAAACCATCGCAGGTTTCTATAAAAACACTTGCATAGCACCATATTTTTTGCGTATAGATAGTACGTGTAAGATGAGGAATGCCCTTTATGGCGAATGACAACCAAAATCAAGTCTTGGATGAACAAACCGAAGTGATTGATGAGCAAAAAGCGCCTGTAAAACGTGTGCGTAAAACCAAAGCCAAGGCTGCGGAAGGTGGAACCACTGCAAGTTTATTTGGTATCGCACCTTATCAGCCAAAGAAAAATGAAGAATACATGTCTGATGGGCAACTTGAGCATTTCCGCCAAATTTTAGATGCGTGGAAAGCTGAGTTAATGTCTGAAGTTGATCGTACCTTGAATACCATGCAAGATGAATCAACAGCATTACCTGATGTCAATGACCGAGCAACACAAGAAGAAGAGTTTGCCATCGAATTACGTACACGTGATCGTGAACGTAAACTGATTCGCAAGATCGAACAATCACTTGAAGCAATTCAAGCGGGTGATTATGGATTCTGTGAAACTTGTGGTATCGAAATTGGTTTACGCCGCTTAGAAGCGCGTCCAACTGCGACCCAATGTATTGACTGCAAAACTTTGGCTGAAATCAAAGAAAAGCAAAACAACGGATAATTGTGACTGTTGAGAATGCTCTAGCCGAGCACAGCTCGGCTCTTGCGAATCAGCGAAACGATGTTTCGCTGATTCGCTACTCAGGTCGATTTGCCCCATCCCCTACTGGTCCTTTACATTTTGGATCTTTGCTCACCGCAGTCGCGAGTTACTGTGATGCTAAAGCCAATCAGGGGACATGGTTGGTTCGGATTGAAGATACTGACATTCCTCGCATCTATCCAAATAGCGAAGCGCATATTCTTGCTTGTATCGATGCCTTCCAGTTCCAACCTGACGCCGAGATAATATTTCAAAAAGATCGTTTAGCGTACTATGAACAGGTTTTGGAACAACTCAAAACAACTCACGCGATTTATGCATGTCAGTGCACACGGAAAATTCTCGGCTCGAACCATATTTATGCAGGTACATGTCGAGAGCTTAACTTAGATTTTGCCCAACAAGCTATTCGCCTAAAAGTCTCTGATCAACGCATCTGTTTTGAAGACCGCCTACAAGGCCAACAATGCTCCAACCTTCAACATGATTTAGGCGATTTCATATTAAAACGCCGTGATGGCATTATTAGTTATCAACTCGCTGTTGTCGTTGATGATTTTTTACAAGGGATTACCCATGTTGTTCGAGGCGCAGATTTACTGGATAACACAGCACGACAAATCTGGTTAGCTTCGGTGCTGAATTATCCTGTTTTGCAGTATATGCATCTACCATTAGCAATGAATGATCAAGGCCAAAAACTATCAAAGCAGAATATGGCTCAACCGCTTGAACTTTCAAAAGCGCCTGAATTATTACAGCATGCCATTTTGGCACTCGGTCAGCCCCATGTCGATCTCGACCAACCTAACGTTATGCTTAAGCAAGCGATACAACAATGGGATGTGAGTCTCATCCCACAAGGCATTTATCTTTCTGGTGTATATCAATAAATAATAAAAAAGCCCTTATTCGCATTAAGGGCTTTCTAGTTTCAATCCTAGCTCAGAACAACTAGAAGTTCGACTCTTCTTTGACAGGATTATGCTCTTGAGTCGAGGCATCAATTTTTAGAATCAAACTAATCATCGCTGCACACATCATTAAAGATGTCCCACCATAACTAATGAACGGCAATGTCAAACCTTTGGTTGGCATAAGGCCCATATTCATACCTGCATTAACCAAAATTTGCAGTAAGAAAATAATGCTAATTCCATAAGCCAAATAACCCGCACGTAGGTAGTTATGCTGTAATGCACGGTGTCCAATTTTGATACAGCATGCAAGCATGGTGAATGACAAAATCATCACTGAGGTTACACCAACAAAACCAAACTCCTCACCCAATACCGCCAACATAAAATCCGTATGTGCTTCAGGTAAATAAGACAGTTTTTGCACACTATGTCCTAAACCCGTTCCAAACCATTCCCCACGCCCAAAAGCCATCAAAGCATTAGACAACTGATATCCAACACCCAAAGGATCAGCCCAAGGGTTAGTAAATGAAATCAATCGCTGAAAACGGAACGGTTCGAAGATAATCAACGCACTGATGCCAGCGAGAATCGCACCCAACATGATTAAAAACTGGGTCGCTGGTGCGCCTGCCAAAAAGAAGACACCCACCATCATCAAGACAATCACCACCGTTGCCCCCAAATCAGGTTCCGCAACGATGAATCCTACCGTTAACGCCATCACACCACTTAGACGTAGCAGTCCTTTCCAATGTGTACGTACTTCTTTAGCACGGCGAACCACATAATCTGCCGTAAAAATTGCCATAACAATTTTGGCAATCTCCGTTGGTTGTATAGTAAAACCGCCGACTTTGATCCAGCGATGCGCACCATTGACCTCTGTACCAATCACCAAAACCGCTAGCAATAATAAAATCGTGATCAACCACAATAAAAAGGCATTCTTAAACCATAGATTGAGCGATATTCGATACGTTAGAAAAGCCACGATACCAGCCACACAAATAGAAATGCCGTGACGGATTAGAAAGTAAAATGGATTTTCATGAATATACTCTGCATAAGGCATCGAAGCAGATGCCACCATCACTGAACCAAAGCACAATAAACAAATCACGCAAAAAATAAGAATATTTCGCGCCGTCATTTCTGCTGGAAGTTTTGGTAAACGACTCAATAATTGCGAAATTTTTTGCGCCGTGTTTTGGGCTAAATCCGCCATAATTCTATTCCTAATTTTTATTACCATTCAAGGCATGCACACATGCCACGAATTGATGACCACGGTCATTATAACTTTTAAACATATCAAAACTTGCACATGCAGGTGAAAGCAAAACAACATCTTCAGCTTGTGTTGCCTGATGGGCAATATCGACCGCCTGCTTCAAGCTACTCGCATGCTGAATCTGGGTTGTATTGTGTAGGGCTTGCTCAATCATGGCAGCATCCTCACCGATCAAAATAACAGTTTTAACGTATTTCTGTATCGCATTACGCAAAGGCTTAAAATCCTGCCCTTTACCCTGACCACCTAAAATCAGTGCCAATTTGCCATGTTTTGCTTCGATTGCAGCACCCAGTCCCTCTATTGCCGCGAGTGTTGCGCCAACATTGGTGCCTTTAGAATCATTGTAGTAACGCACCTGATCAACCGTCTGTACATATTCACAACGATGCTCTAACCCTTTAAATTGTTGTAATGTTTCCAACATGGATTGCGTTGGTAAACCAATCGCCTCACCTAACGCTAAACATGCCAAGGCATTTGCAACATTGTGCATTCCTTGAATATACAAATCTGAGGTTTTGATTAAACGTTCACGACCACGGGCTAGCCACATGCTCCCATCAGCTTCACGAAGTACACCATATTGATTCATGTCAGGTGCATTTAAACCAAAACTCTGCATCGGTGTGACATCAGGAACGAGTGGACGACTTAAACTGTCATCACGGTTATATACCACCTTTTTCACACCTTGGAAGATACGATGTTTTGCTTTATGGTAGCCGAGCATATCGCCATGACGATCTAGATGATCCTCACTCATATTCAGCAACACGGCCACTTCCGCATTCAAATGAGAGGTCGTTTCTAACTGAAAGCTGGATAACTCCAACACAATGAGTTCAGGCTGATCTTTGAGTAAATCTAGTGCTGGGCGACCTAAATTACCACCTACAGCCACTTTTTTTCCTGCATCCTTTGCCATCAAGCCAAATAAAGTTGTAACTGTACTTTTGGCATTAGATCCAGTAATTGCAACAATTGGAACATCTGTTGCACGACGTAATAATTGGATATCACTGATAACGGGAATACCCTTTTCAAGAGCTTGTTGGATCTCTGGCAGTTGGGGTGCCAATCCCGGACTTAAAATAATTTCTTCAGCTTGTAGCAATAGATCTAGATCTAGCTTTCCAAAGCTTTTTTTAATATTTTCAGGAATTTGATCATGTCCTGGCGGTGTTTCTCTGGAGTCCGTGACTGCAACTTGGTAGCCTTGTTCATGCAGAAAGTTTACTGCTGATACGCCTGAAATACCCAAGCCAGCCACAACTTTTAATCCACCACG
This sequence comes from Acinetobacter sp. ATCC 27244, assembly GCF_000156555.1. NCBI lineage: Bacteria > Pseudomonadati > Pseudomonadota > Gammaproteobacteria > Moraxellales > Moraxellaceae > Acinetobacter > Acinetobacter sp. ATCC 27244. The sequence goes on along the minus strand of NZ_GG665962.1, from coordinate 53,799 downwards.
TTGTATTAACATTTTTGCCCCATTTGTTACGGATCACGGAATGGCAAAAATGTTAGCACTTTACTGTTTTAAATGCTTTTTCAGTTTTAGTTTTATTCACTCTTTTTTGTGTCAGTGCGTAAAAGCTCAACACATTAAAGTTGCAAAAAAAATTGCCCATATCTTAATATGGGCAATCCTTATTTTTTAACGCCATTTGACAGTTTGTATTGGCGCTGCCTTTTTACTGTCTGCTTCATCAGTTGAACAACCGCAACCTCCGCCACAGCCTGCAACCATCTTAGGCTTTAACCATGTTGCTAAACGCTGCCAACCTAAGCGTTGACACAAGCTTGATAAAGCATCAAACGCTGAATTTGCTGTTTGAGGAAACACTTTCTTAAACACAACGATAGCGCTCCACAGTACCAATACAGCGACAATCAGGTATTCAAACATAAGGCACTCCAATCAACCCCAAATGCGAGATGCAATTTGATAGGTAAAGAAAGACATCAAATAAGCCAACCCAAACAGATACGCGGTCATCACACCCACATGCTGCCAAGAACCTGTTTCACGGCGTACAGTCGCTAAAGTGGCTAAGCAATGTGGAGCATAGATAAACCAAACCAATAACGATAATCCTGTTGCAAGTGACCAACCTGAACCATCGGCGCTAATTAAATTCGCCAGACCATCGGCAATCGCATCATCATCCACACCAGACAATGCATATACCGTTCCCAAGGCAGCAACCACAACTTCACGTGCCGCCATTGCAGGAATCAATGCAACGACGATTTGCCAGTTAAAGCCAAGTGGAGCAAAAATTGGTTGTAACAAATGCCCAATCATTCCCGCAAAGCTATAATCAATTGCAGCACGCGTTGCGTCCTCAGGTGCTTGAGGGAAAGTACATAAGAACCACAATAGAATCGAAAGAGCGAAAATAATTCCACCCACACGCTTTAAGAAAATTTTAGCGCGATCTAATAGGCCGATCGCAACACTTTTGAAGTTAGGAATTCGATAACTTGGTAGCTCTAACAATAATGCATGTTGCGACTTATCTTTTTGCAAAAATTTTGTCACAAAGGCAACGCATAAAGCACTAATGATCCCTGCCATATATAAACCAAATAACACCAAACCTTGCAGGTTAAAAATCCCCCACACGGTTTGACCTGGGATAAAGGCAGCAATCAATAGTGCATACACAGGTAAACGCGCTGAACAAGTCATCAATGGCGCAACCATAATCGTGGTAAAACGATCACGTGGATCACTAATACTTCGGGTCGCCATAATGCCTGGCACTGCACAAGCAAAACTTGAAAGCAAAGGAATAAATGCACGCCCACTCAGCCCTGCTTTAAACATCAGTTTATCTAACAAGAAGGCTGCGCGAGGTAAATAACCCGATTCTTCCAATACTAAAATAAAGAAAAACAGAATCAGAATTTGTGGCAAGAAAACTAGAACACTCCCTGCCCCAGCAATAATCCCATCAACCACTAAACTATTGAGCAAAGGTTGACTAATATGATCACCTAAAATCTCTCCGGCCCAAGCAAAAAATTCTTCAATCCCATCCATAAATGGTGCAGCCCAAGCAAAAACTGCTTGGAAAACCACAAACATCATGACTGCTAAGCTCAACAAACCAAGCACTGGATGTAGGAAAATTTTGTCGAGGAAATTGGTGCGCTGATCTTCCTGATCAACAAACTTAACCACATCGTTAAAAATCACTTCGATCTTTTGATGATGATCGCCCGTCAAACCGCTCAATTCAGTTTTTGGAATGCTGTAGTTACCTTGATCAAGGGCATGCAATAGATTTTCGACACCTGCACGGCGAACAGCAACAGTTTCCACCACAGGAACACCCAAACGCTCCGATAGTTTTTGTGTATTGATTTGAATGCCACGACGACGCGCTTCATCCATCATATTCAATATCACTAAAACAGGACGTCCAAGCTCGATCACTTCTAAGACCAAACCCAGATGCAATTTCAAGTTAGTCGCATCTACAACACATAAGAAAGCATCTTGATGACCTTCTTCTGCAATTTTACCTTGGCAAACATCACGGGTAATTTCTTCATCTGGGCTAGTTGCTTTTAAGCTATAAGTGCCCGGCAAATCTAGCACTCGAACATTCTTCCCAGAAGGAAGTTGAAAATGCCCAACCTTACGCTCAACTGTCACTCCCGCGTAGTTGGCAACTTTTTGGCGTGTTCCTGTTAAATGGTTGAATAATGAAGTTTTACCACAGTTCGGATTTCCCACAAGGGCAACACGTAACGCATCACTCATGCAGGTGCTCCTTCAAGTTGAATTTCTATTTTATCGGCTTCAGCTTTACGCAATGCAAATCGCGTAAAGCCTATCTGGATCAGGATCGGGTCACCACCAAAAATACCTTTGGTAATCACCTGTACTTGTGTACCTGGCACAAAGCCTAGACTCTCTAAACGAACAGCTACAAGGTCTGTCTGTTCCGTATCATCGACTAAGCGATTAACTTTGGTAATCATCGCTGTTTGCTTGACTTTTAATGCTGATAAACGCACCACATTTCACCATAAACCGTTTTCACCAAGTATACAGACAAATGAGAATAATTACCAAAAGCAATCTCAATGGCATTTACCTAATTCACAGATCGACAATATGTTTTTTTTCTTTTACAGTGCCAACAGAGAACCTCAATTTATTCAATTATGTTAAATAAAAAACCACGTATTCCTACTGCCGTTTCTATCCCAGAAAATTTAAGTTTTTTGCAGGGTTTTCGTGATTATTTAGTTGCACAAACTGTAAGCCCTCATACACGTAATGCTTATTTATCTGATTTGATTCAATGCAGCGAGTTACATCGAACAGCTTCACTACCGCAGTGGTCTAGTGAGGATATCGGTGATGTTTTAATTGAGTTAACCAAAGCAGGGAAAAGTCCTCGCTCAATCGCACGCTGCCTATCTGCCCTACGCCAATTTTATAAATTCTTACGCGAGCAAAAACTAAGAGAAGATAACCCTGTTGCCTCACACCACTCACCTAAAATTGGTCGTGCATTACCCAAAGATCTATCTGAACAAGATGTTGAGGCCTTAATCAATGCACCAGATATCAGTACAACGCTAGGCTTACGTGATCGTGCAATGTTTGAAGTTCTGTATGCTTGTGGATTACGTGTATCAGAATTACTCAATCTGCGTTTAGAGTTGATCAACTTAAAACAAGGGTTTGTGCGTATTACAGGCAAAGGCAATAAAGAACGTCTCGTTCCACTAGGGCAATATGCCTGTGATTGGATCGAAAAATATTTAGCAGAATCTCGCCCTCAGTTATATAAGAGCAATACGGATTATTTGTTTTTAACTCAGCATGGCGGAATTATGAGCCGCCAAAATTTTTGGTATGCAATTAAACGTTATGCGCTGCAAGCCAATATTCAAGCAGAGCTCTCCCCCCATACCTTACGACATGCATTTGCGACACATTTACTCAATCATGGGGCTGACTTACGTGTCGTTCAAATGCTACTCGGACACAGTGATCTTTCTACCACTCAGATTTATACCCATGTTGCTCAGCATCGAATGCAAGCCTTGCATCATCAATATCATCCGAGAGGTTAATATGTCTGTTGCTTAACACTAAAAATAAACTGCAACATATTCACAGACACGATGCAAGATTTAACGATGTTATTGCATTTTTTTGATATGCTTGAGCGAGTTTATAAATACAGTATGAAAAAAAGGTTCTTTATGGTGTTTACTCGGTCTAGATTAGTACTGGCTTGTACATTGGCATCAACATTAATATTAGGTGCTTGCTCAAAAGATAACGCGACCCCAAAACAAGATACGCTGACAGCAAGTACGCCAGCAACGGGCGAGGCTTCAACATTAAATGAACGTAATGCACAACAACGACTAATCTCGACTTTAGACAAACATTTCAAAGCTGCCAAAATTAACGCTAAAATCATCGCCGTACAAAAAACCGAAGTCCCTAATTTGTTTTGGGTCAATCTTGATGGCATGGGCTCTGTCTATGCAACGAGTGATGGTCAATACATTATCCAAGGTGATGTCATTCGCTTAGGTGATAAACAATTGCACAATGTCGGCGATGCATTGCAAGCTGTAGAAAATAAAAAGCATCTCGCAACCTTAAAAACCGAAGATTTGATTGTCTATCCAGCCAAAAGCGGAAAAGCCAAACATATCATCTACGTTTTCACCGATTCAAGCTGCCCTTACTGCCATCGCTTACATGAACAAATTCCGGAAATCACAGCCAAAGGCATCGAAGTCCGCTATATCGCATGGCCACGTGGTGAACAATTCATGCCGACCATGCAAGCCATTTGGTGTAGCACTGATCGCAAAGCAGCGTTTGAGCAAGCAATCCAAGATCAACCCGTTGCCTCAGCCGAGTGTAAAAACCCTGTCCGAGATCAATATCAGTTGGGACTTAGTATGGGCGTAAATGGCACACCAGCGATTTATAACGTTGAAGGTGAGTACTTAGGTGGTTATATGACGGCTGATGAAATCGTTCAACGTTTAAACAAATAACCAATGCTTCTAGCATTCAAAAATTGAACGACTTGGGCGACAGATTAAAGATGATCTTAGCCCTAGTGTCTGCGCATTTTTTTAGCTATGATCAAGCTTCATTAAAATGATTGAATAAAATGGAGTGTGACGTGAAACCAGTTCGTCTGGCGATACTCGGTCTTGGTACTGTTGGTGGTGGAGCCCTTAAACTACTACAAGAAAATGCTGCTGAAATTAAACGCCGTACCGGTCGAGAAATTCAAATTACACACGTAGGCACTCGCCGTCCACGTCCAGATCTACAACTAGAAGGAATTCAGCAAAGCGATGACCTAATGGCAATCGTACGCCAACCTGATGTGGATGTCGTTGTTGAAGTGATGGGTGGAATTCACCCTGCTTATGAAATCATCATGGAAGCCATCAAACATGGTAAACAGGTGGTAACAGCGAATAAAGCATTACTTGCAGAACATGGTAATGAACTTTTTAAAGCTGCTGAAGATAACGCCGTACAAATCGCTTATGAAGCCGCTGTAGCTGGTGGTATCCCAATTATTAAAGTGATTCGTGAAGGGCTAGCAGCAAACCATATCGAATGGCTGGCAGGAATTATTAATGGTACAGGTAACTTTATTCTCACAGAAATGCGTGAGAAAGGTCGTGCCTTTGCGGATGTCCTTGCTGAAGCCCAACAACTTGGTTATGCAGAAGCAGATCCAACCTTTGATGTCGAGGGCATCGATGCAGCACATAAGCTTACTATCTTAGCGTCTTGTGCATTTGGTATCCCACTTCAGTTTGACAAGGTGTATACCGAAGGTATCAGCAAAATTACGGCACAAGATGTCAAGTATGCCGAAGAGCTTGGTTTCCGTATCAAACATTTAGGAATTGCACGTCGCGCTGAAAAAGGTATTGAGTTACGCGTACACCCAACTCTAATTCCTGCAGAAGAACTGATTGCTAACGTCAATGGCGTTAAAAATGCTGTTTTGGTTCAAGCCAATGCTGTCGGTCCAACCTTGTATTATGGCGCGGGCGCGGGCGCAGGTCCTACAGCTTCTGCTGTAGTTGCAGATGTCATTGATATTGTACGTGATATTTCTTACACAGAAGATGGCGCTGGAACAATTCCACAACTTGCATTTGAAGCACTCACCGATATGCCGATTCTCAGTCGTGAAGAAATGACGACTGGATATTACATTCGTTTGAATGCCGAAGATCAAACAGGTGTCTTAGCTGATGTTACGGCGATCTTAAGTCGTGCAGGGATTAGTATTGATGCCATCATGCAACAGTCTCGTCTTAAAGATCTCATCCCAATTGTGATTTTAACCGATCCAATTGTTGAATCAAAAATGGATGAAGCACTTGCACAAATTCAAGCTTTGCCTGCAATTCATGGCGAAATTGTGAGAATTCGTTTAGAATCGCTCGATAGTTAATCAGGTTGAGGGAAAATGCCTTCCCTCACCCCGCTCTACCTCATATTGGAACACCATCATGTCGAATGCCAATCGTTATACTGGTCTTGTTGATCGTTATCGTGACCGTTTACCTGTGTCTGCAACTACACGTGCTATTTCTCTAGGTGAAGGAAACACGCCTCTAATTAAATTAGAGAATATTCCACGTCTGATTGGCAAAAACGTAGAAATTTATGTGAAGTACGAAGGGCTTAACCCAACGGGTTCATTTAAAGATCGTGGTATGACGATGGCGGTGACCAAAGCAGTCGAAGAAGGTTCAAAAGCAATTATCTGTGCTTCTACCGGAAATACTTCAGCCGCAGCTGCAGCCTATGCAGCACGTGCAGGAATCAAGGCTTTTGTTTTAATCCCTGAAGGCAAGATTGCAATGGGGAAAATGGCACAGGCCATGATGTACGGCGCGATTACTATGCAAATTCGTGGTAATTTCGATGATGGTATGCGTCTTGTAAAAGAAGTAGCAGATCAAGCACCTGTAACGATTGTGAATTCAATCAATCCATACCGCTTACAAGGTCAAAAAACCATTGCTTATGAAATCGTTGAAGCTTTAGGTCGAGCACCTGATTACCACTGCTTGCCAGTAGGTAACGCAGGTAATATCACTGCACACTGGATGGGTTATACAGAAGCTGTCGCAAACCAACCGGCTGATCAGTTTGAACAAGTGATCTATGATGCTGCAACAGATCAATTTACTGGTCCAAAACCAGAAGGCTTACCAACGATGGTCGGTTATCAAGCATCAGGTGCTGCACCATTCCTTCGTGGTGCGCCAGTTGAAAGCCCTGAAACAGTTGCAACAGCAATCCGTATTGGTAACCCACAAAGCTGGAACCATGCTAAGGCTGTCGTACGTGACTCTAAAGGCTGGTTTGATGAACTTCAAGACAGCGAGATCTTAGAAGCTCAGCGCTTGCTTTCTATGTATGAAGGTGTATTTGTTGAGCCAGCTTCAGCAGCTTCTATCGGTGGTGCGATTCGTGATATCAAAGCAGGTAAAATTGCTGAAGGTTCTGTGATCGTATGCACAGTGACAGGTAATGGTCTAAAAGATCCTGACACAGCAATCAAGCAGTGTGCTGATGCCGTTATGTTGTCAATCGATGCAACAATGGATCAAGTTAAAGACTCTATCCTTTCAAATATGTAAAATAGAGTTGATAAAAAAAAACCAGTTGCCTGCAACTGGTTTTTTTATGCGTTGAAAAAGCTTAAACGCGTTTTGGTAGAGTATTTAACCAGGTCAATAAGTTAGTTGCATCGCTATTACGTGCTTGAGTACTTGGTGCACCCAATAGCACCACAACTGCAGGGCGCGAATTGACTGTAGTATGCATCACGACACAACGTCCAGCTTCGTTGATATAACCTGTTTTAGAAAGGTTAATATTCCATCCACCGTTGCGAACCAAAGCATTGGTGTTATTTGATTTCAATACACGATAACCTAAATTGAAATCATAGGTCGGTGTGGTTGAGAATTGACGAATCAAACCATACTGTGAAGCTGCACTGACTAAAATGCCCAAGTCACGTGCCGAAGAAACATTGCCTGGATGCAAACCCGTAGACTCAATAAAATGTGTCGCAGTCATACCCAGTTGTTTAGCTTTACTGTTCATTGCTGCATAGAAAGCCGTACGCCCACCTGGGTATGTACGAGCCAATGCAGCTGCTGCTGGATTTTCAGATTTCATCAAAGCAAATAACAAAAGTTCAGCGCGATTCATACTATCGCCAGCGCGTAGTGTAGAACTAGAGTTCTTGCCACCTGCTCCTGCAAAATCGATCTGTTGCAAAGTCACTTCTTCAGACATATTTAAACGAGCATCTGCGGTGACAACAGCAGTCATCACTTTAGTAATCGAAGCAATAGGTAGCGCTGTGTTGGTATTTTTACTAAATAATACTTCACCTGTTTGAGCATCCATCACCAATGCCGCACGTGCATTGACTGAAGGTTGACTACTATAGCCCACCGTGTCACGGATCTGCACGCTTTGTTGAGGTGAGGTCGAAGAGGTAATCGTCGCTGAACCACCACTACGTAACGTTGTGGTCACCGAGGTCGAACCTACTGGGCTCAAATCTAATGGCTCATCATCATTCATCAATTGACTGGCGTCATTCGCCGACCAGCTCATTGAGGCTGAACCATTATTACCCGAAATTGCTGAATTATTATTGACCACTAACTCAGCAAAACTTGTTGAACTCCACGCCAACAAGATTGACATGCCTAATACATGCATGACAGATTTTTTAGCATTTTTCACGACACAATACTCAACTCAAGGTGCTGCACATTTGCGCTTACTATCATTATGCCTTACATTTGAGCATATTGGGTAAAGCTTTTATAGACACAATTGTGTACAACTATTCTCTAAAAATGAAGAATAGCATTGCTAATTTTGTCATTTCATTGCAAGCTAATTTTGCTTTATGTAACAAAAAACCAATTTTTTGATAAAAAGGAGGTCTTCTTGATCACTGTTCTCGTTGTTGATGATCATGAACTCGTACGCACTGGTATTTGTCGTATGTTAGAAGACCACCCCGATGTTGAGGTTGTAGGGCAAGCTGAGTCTGGCGAAGAAGCAATTGCTTTAGTCCGTCAGAAACATCCTCAAGTTGTTCTGCTCGATGTCAACATGCCGGGTATTGGTGGTGTTGAAACCACAAGACGTTTGTTACAAACCGCACCTGATACCAAAGTAATTGCGGTGAGCGGTTTGGCTGAAGAACCCTACCCATCATTACTTTTAAAAGCAGGTGCAAAAGGCTATATCACCAAAGGCGCACCGATTGCTGAAATGGTTCGAGCCATTAATAAAGTCATGCTCGGTGGTAAATATTTCAGTGCTGATATAGCTGAGCAGCTTGCCAGCTCATATTTATCTGATACACAACAATCTCCTTTTGATGCATTGTCTGAACGTGAGATGCAAGTGGCAATGATGGTTGTAAACTGTATAAGTGCTCAAGAGATTGCTGATAAACTTTTTGTTAGTGTAAAAACCGTAAATACCTACCGTTATCGTATTTTTGAGAAATTGGCAATTGACAGTGATGTCAAACTGACCCATCTTGCGATTCGTTATGGACTGATCAAACCTTAAAACCGTTGTGAATTGCCTATGTTGGGAAAAGTTGCATCTTCGGTGTCACAAACCATTTACCAGCTTGGGATGTGGTATAGCGGATATCGCCTCATTATTTCCGTATGCCTATTGCTCATTTTCTTGTTAACTGCTGAGCAACTGACCACCAATTATCTTTACCCAACATTGTATTCATATACGCTGATTGTCTATATTGCATTAAATGTCAGTCAGCTTTTATTTCTTAAATTATTTCCGACCCACGTGAATAAACAGCTGATTGCGATCTTTCTCGTCGATGTCATCTGTTTAAGTACCATTACCTTTGCAACAGGCGGGCCAAACTTACAGCTCAGTTTGCTTTATGTCATTATTATTTTTGCCTCGGCAATTTTATTGAATGCTCAGCTTTCTCTAGTGGTAACGCTGCTCGCTGTTATCATGATTGTGTATCAGCGTTTTCTGGGAAATTTATTTGACTACAACAATTTAAACCATCTCAGTAATAGCCTGCTGTTGGTATTTTTATTCTTGGTGGTATATGCCATAGGGCGTATTGCAGTACAGCGTTTTAAAATTTTAGAAGCCCTTACTTTTCATCAATCCATTGAAATTCATCAACTCCAAAACATTAACCGTTATATCTTGGAGCAAATTGAGGATGGATATCTGGTTTTAGATGAAAGTAATCATATTGTTTTAACCAATCCTGCTGCCAATACCTTATTAGGTATTCATTTACCTGTTTCCCATGAAAAAACGCCCTTAATCAAATGGCAACCCGATCTATTTGAACTGATCAAATTCAGTGACCTAGAAGATGGTGAAGAGTTCACTTTTGAGTCACAACAAAGTTTGTATACCGTCCATGTACGTGTCAAACATTTGGTCGTACCTGAACAAGCATTAGTTTTATTAATTCTCAAAGATGCTCAGAAATTAACTCAGCGTGTACAACAACTTAAACTCGCAGCGCTCGGACAACTTTCTGCCAGTATTGCACATGAAATTCGCAATCCTTTAGCCGCGATTGTGCAAGCCAATGAGCTGTTTAATGAAAGCGATGCGCATCAACAACAAATGCTCACTCGTATGATTCGTAAACAAGCAAAACGTATCGATCGGATTGTAGAAGATACTTTGGCAATGGCACGCAATAAACCGACTGAACCACAAAATATTCATCTTGTGGAGTTCTTTGAAAGTTTATTTGAAGAGGATCTAGTCGATGTCAAACACATGATCCAATTAGAGCTTTCAGAGAATATTCAAATCTTATTTGATGACAAACAGTTGCGCCAAGTGCTGATCAATTTGGTGAGAAATGCATTAAGACACAACGCATCGGATATACCTTATATCGAAATTAAAGTACACGCTGAAGAGACTAAAGTTCGAATTGATGTTATCGATTTTGGTTTAGGGGTAGCAAAAAGAGACCTTTCTCAACTGTTTAAACCATTTTTTAGTACCGAAATCAAAGGAACTGGTTTAGGATTGTATTTGTCTCATAGTTTCTGTGAGGCGAATCATGCAAAGCTCACTTATGTAGAGCGACAACAAGGAGCATGCTTCAGGATTGAATGCTCAATAATTAATTGATTAGATTAGGTTTTTCGGGGAAATGGCAACTAAACAACCACTCGTCTTGCTCGTAGACGACGAAGAGGACTTGTGTCTTCTCATGCAAATGACACTTGCACGTATGGGAATTAAGACACATTTGGCTTATCGTGTAGAGCAAGCAAAAAAATTCTTTACTGAATTTCAATATGATGCATGTTTAACTGATTTAAATCTTCCAGACGGCAACGGTTTAGATCTCGTCCAACATGTCACCCAAAATTACCCAAATACTCCGATCGCTGTGCTGACGGCCTATGGCAATATGGACATTGCGATTGCAGCATTAAAAGCCGGGGCATTTGACTTCGTTAGCAAACCAGTCAACCAAGTGCATTTGGATCAATTGATTCAAAAAGCATTGAATCGACCACGACCTGAGCAAGAAGCGGCTGAAACAGCCTTAGAAAATAAACTACTGATTGGACGTTCTGCGCCGATTCAACAACTGCGCATTGCATTAAAGAAAATCGCGCGATCACAAGCGCCTGTCTTTATCACCGGGGAGTCGGGAACTGGAAAAGAAGTTGTTGCCAACTTGGTTCATCGCTTAAGTAATCGTAGTGAAGGGCCTTTTATTGCCATAAACTGCGGTGCGATTCCAACAGAACTGATGGAAAGTGAGCTTTTCGGGCACAAAAAAGGCAGTTTCACTGGGGCGACCCAAGATAAACAAGGTTTAATTTTATCAGCACATGGCGGTAGTTTATTTCTTGATGAAATCGCTGAACTGCCACTCAACATGCAAGTAAAATTATTGCGTGCAGTGCAAGAAAAGAAAATCCGCCCTGTAGGCTCAGACCAAGAAATTGATGTCGATTTCCGTGTGATTAGCGCCAGTCACCAAGATCTTGAGTTACTGGTTCAGCAAGGACGATTCCGACAGGATTTATTTTTCCGTATCCACGTTATGGATATTGTACTCCCACCATTACGTGAACGTGGACAGGACATCCTGTTATTAGCGAATCATTTTATCCAAAGAATTTGCCAAGAATGGGAACTGCCTGCCAAGACATTATCGTCTCGTGCAGAGCAATTTTTATTACAACAATATTTTCCTGGTAATGTGCGCGAACTACGCAATATTATTGAACGTGCAATCACGCTCAGCGATGATGAAACGATTGATTTAGCGCACTTACAAACAGCGCCATTACGCAGTCCAATTTCAATGCCATCAGCGCCATCTTATAGCCAAGAAGAAGTTGAGCAGCCACAATACACCAGCCCAAGCACAAGTTCGAAAAAACTTCCACCTGAAGGTTTAGAGCGTTATTTAGAAAATATTGAAAAAGAAGTGCTACTTAATGCATTAAATCTAACCCATTGGAATCGAACGCTCGCCGCGAAGAAACTCGGAATGACCTTCCGTTCCTTGCGTTATCGTTTGAAAAAATTCGGATTAGATACTGAAGAAGATGACACCTAACTAAAAAAAACCTCGATCTATGGATCGAGGTTTTTTTAGTTCTAAAGTCTGCTTTTTAGCACTAAATCTGAAATATGATCTAAGTAATATTCCTCTTTCATTTCTGGCTGCAAAGCATAGCTCTGATTTGGTTGAATTCCTTGCCCCTCAATCATTAAACCATTGGGGGTATAGTAATGTGAAACCGTCATTTGCAAAGCAGCGCCATTGGGTAGCGGAAATAGCTTTTGCACCACGCCCTTGCCATAACTGGTTTCCCCAACAACCCATGCACGTTTATGCTCTTTTAAGGCGGCTGCAAAAACTTCCGCTGCCGAAGCTGAACGCCGATTAATCAACACGCCTAGTTTCAGATTTTGAAACTCCTTCGATGGCAAAGCTTGAAATTGTTGATCACCTTCAGAACGACTCTTTGTGGTAACAATCAAGCCCTGATTTAAAAATAAGTCCGCAGATTCAACCGCAGCAGAAAGGAGACCACCTGGATTATTTCTTAAGTCCAAGACCACTGCTTTCAATCTTGGTGAACCAAATTCTTCAATTAGTCGCTTAATCTCATTAGCTGTATCTTGTTGAAAAACTTTAACTTTAAGCACTAGCACTTGATTAGATAGCAATACTGGCTCGATATCTGTTTCTACTTTTTTATTTCTCACCAAAATCACAGTACTTGTGGTGTTCTCTGGTAATATCTGTACTGTGCTACCAATCGAACCATACAGCAAACCTTGTACTTGATCTTGATTTAAACTTTTTAATTCTTGATTATCAATTTTAAGAATCGCCTGTCCATTTTTCAGACCTAACTTATTTGAATCCGACCCTGTTTTGAGATCTTGAACTTTCCATAATTTGCTATGCTGATCAAAACCTAGATTGAAATCAACTGAAGCTAAGTCGCCTTCCGTATATTGGATCAATTGACGATATTCTTCAGCTGACAGATAGCGTGAATAGGGATCTAAGCCACTGACTAGACCTTTGATCGATTGCTGAAATAATGCATCATCTGATTTTTTTTCAACATAATTGTCTCGGACAATGCCATAGATCTGCACAAACTGTTGAATTGATTCTATTGGTACTTCAGCACTTCGTGATGGTGGATTCTCCCCCCATCCCGATAATGGTGCAGCAACAAGCGTATGCCCCCAACACAACAACAAACTGGCAAATACAGCGCGATAAATGTTGTTGCGTGGGGTCATTCTCTCACCTTATTGTAAAGTAATTAGATTTTTTCCTTGCATCTCTTGCGGTACAGGGATATTCATCAAATGTAATAATGTTGGTGCAACATCTGCCAATACACCACCTTCAGCAATGGTTGCTTGAGTAGGGCCAACATAAATAAATGGAACAAGTTCAGTTGTATGCTGAGTATGTACTTGACCGCTGTCATAGTCTTGCATTTGCTCTACATTACCATGATCCGCCGTAATTAACATATGCCCTTTGTTTGCCATCACCGCATCATAAACACGTCCGAGGCAGGTATCGACTGTTTCTACTGCTTTCACCGCGGCATCAAACACACCTGTATGCCCAACCATATCTCCATTGGCATAATTCACCACCAATAGATCAAATTCGCCTGAGTTAATTGCATTGACCAATTCATCCGTCACTTCAATCGCACTCATTTCAGGTTTTAAATCGTAGGTCGCAACATTCGGAGACGGAATCAAAATCCGCTTCTCGCCCACATACTCATCTTCACGTCCACCGCTAAAGAAGAAAGTCACATGTGCATATTTTTCAGTTTCAGCAATACGCAATTGGGTCTTACCTAAGCTTGACAAATATTCACCAATCGAATTTTTTAATTCTTCTGGCATATACGCAATTGGTGCATCAATACTGGCTTGATAACGTGTCAACATGACAAATTTTGATAAATTCGGCACAACCTTACGTTCAAAACCCGCAAAATCTTTTTCCACAAAGGCACGGGTAATTTCTCGTGCACGATCGGCACGGAAATTCATAAATACAAGGCTATCCCCATCTTGTACTTTAACAATCTCGCCGATACGTGTTGCTTTGACAAACTCGTCATTTTCTTCAGCAGCATAGGCCTGTTCTAGCCCTTCAACTGCTGAGTTTGCCACACGAACAGCCTCACCTTCGGTCATCAAACGGTAAGCTTCTTCGACACGATTCCAACGATTGTCACGATCCATCGCAAAATAGCGACCAATCATTGACACAATACGTCCTTGATTTGGGTATTGAGCAAATAAAGCATCTAATTTTTCTAATGAGGGTTGAGCACTACGTGGCGGTGTATCACGCCCATCAAGGAATGCATGTAAATACACTGTTGCCCCACGTTTTAGTGCAAGCTCACACATCGCAACGATATGATCTTCATGTGAATGTACACCACCCTCTGAAAGTAGGCCCATCACATGAACTGCACCATTGGCGGCCTTGGCTTTCTCAACCGCATCGACCAATACTTCATGCTCAAAGAAATCCCCTGTACGGATATCTTTTGTAATACGAGTAAAATCTTGATATAGCACGCGACCAGCACCAAGATTCATATGCCCCACTTCAGAGTTACCCATTTGCCCATCAGGAAGACCAACATCTTCTCCAGAGCCAGAAATTAAACTATTCGGATGCTTGGCTTTCATCGCAGTCAAATTTGGGGTTTGCGCAGCTAAATACGCATTATCTTCAACTGCTTCACGATGTCCTACACCATCCATAATTACAAGAACGTGAGGAATTTTGCCAGCATTTGCATCCGTCATAATGGACTCTCTGTTTGTCTATCATTTGATCGGCATAGTTTACCGAAATTTACATCAATTCTCTATGATCTTAACGATGGCTTTCAGCAATGTTCGCGATAGAGCAAGCATATCGATCAACTCGCTATCTTGCTCGGTACAATAAATAGCTTCCGATCATAAACATCAGCACCACTGGCAGTAGTACAAACCATGCAGGTGACGGTGCATAAACCAAACTCGCGTATCCCATAAAATCTTGTAGATAGAAAAAACCGAGTCCCGTAAAGAGCGCAATCACCAATCTAAATCCCATAGATTGTTGACGTAAGGGACCAAAAATAAACGAACATGCGATCAACACCAAAGCAATCAAGGCAAATGGTGAGGCCACTTTCTGCCAAAATGCCAATTCATAGGTTTTAGGCACTTGGCTATACTCCTCCATATAACGCATAAAAC
The DNA here is from genome assembly GCF_000156555.1 of Acinetobacter sp. ATCC 27244. Lineage (NCBI taxonomy): Bacteria > Pseudomonadati > Pseudomonadota > Gammaproteobacteria > Moraxellales > Moraxellaceae > Acinetobacter > Acinetobacter sp. ATCC 27244. The sequence continues at coordinate 38,376 of NZ_GG665962.1, read as the reverse complement.
TGATCAACTGAGTAGGAGATAAATCTTCAGGATCTATCGTTACCATATGGACATATTTTGGTTGCAAAGCCAATGCCAGTGCTTGGTTGGCATGATCTGTTTTAATCGCATTCCCTTGAGGCAATAAATCAATCTGATGAGATTGCTCAAGCGTCCACTGTCCATCTTTAACAAAATTGCCTTGTTCAGCTGTAACAAAAGACTGTAAACGGTAGTTTTCGTCAAAATCAATGGATTGGATATTACGCAACTGACCTTGCGAGTTAGCATAATCAATATAGGTAAAACGCTGCCCTTCTCTCGACCAATAACCTTTAACTTCACCTAGTGCAGCGACGCTTCGTTGTTTTTTAATACTTTGGGCCTTTTCATTGGTATAAGGGATCACCCATTCACTCAATGTAAAGGATAAAACAATCAGTAATAAAGCTGACCGCATCACCCAACCCACGATTCGCCAGAGACTGATCCCGACCGAACGCATGACGATCAGTTCGCTATTAGAAGCCAGTGCACCCAACCCCAAAACAGAGCCAATCAAAGCAGCGACAGGTAAAATTTCATATAAATAACGCGGTGCACCCCATAACACATACAGAAATGCTTGCCACGCATTATAATTTGGTTTTAATGAGCCCAACTCACCTAGATAGGTAAATAGGACTTGTAAAAAAGACAGCACCAACGTCGTACCGAGCATTGCCAGTACCGTGGTTTTTGTTACATGTTTGGCGACTATTCGACGTGCTAACATTACAACCCCACTCGTTGCATACTTTTCTTAATTTTAGGTGCTAGTTTTTGTTTACGCGTAAACAGGGCAGCCGCAATACCATAAATCAACAACACTGCAGGATAAGCCCAAATATCTAGCTCTTCTTTACTAATACGCGTTTTAATCGCAATCATTAGTACGATTAAACTGGCAAAAATAAAGATAGCGGGAATCAGACGATAATATCGCCCTTGACGTGGACTCACTTCAGAGAGCGCGACCGCAAGGAATAACGCCACGACCATCACGAAAGGACCAAAGATACGCCATCCTAACTCTCCTCTTACCACGAAATCATCACGCTTTTGCCACAACTTCGACATCGATAACGCTTCAACATCTTCGCTTTCAAAGTTGACATCTTTATCATTCTCTAAACGTAAACGATAAGACTGAAACTCGGCTTGCGTATATCTTGGCTGATTGGGATAAATCTCGTAACGGCGACCTTGCACTAAGTCGACAACACTCGCAGTATCATTTTCAATTTCAACTCGTGTAGCCTCTTTCGCCAGAATCATTTGATCAGGCTTGTCTTCACGATCTGATTTATAATAGTAAAAGATATCTTTTAAGTTTTTTCGATCTTCTGAAAGAGAGCCTGCATAAATAGTATAGGAACCAGAAGAAATAAACTCTTTGGGTCGCACCAAATCAAAACCAGCTCGTACCGCTTGAGTTTGCATCAAGCTTTGATAACCTCTTATGCCCGCTGAAGCCCCCCAGCACATGAGTACCGCCTGTACAATCAAAAATACAGCAGTCATCGGTAATAACAAACGTGTTAACTGATTACGGCTCACCCCACTGCCATTTAATACCGCCATTTCATGATCGACATACAAACGACCAAACACCAACATTAAACCAATGAAAAAGCCCAAAGGTAAAATCAGCGTTAAAAACTCAGGTAGACGATAAGCAATAATACTGAGTAGCACGCCACCATCGAGACGACCTTGTGCAGCGCGCCCAAAAATTTTGATGAGCTGCCCACCCATAATAATCAAAGTGAGCAAGGCCGTCACAACCAAAGAGGTGGACACCACTTGTTTGACGAGGTAACGTCGAATAATCAAAGTAATGCTTCCAAAAAAACCAATCGAGGGGTATCGCTAGTTTACCCGAATGTTAAAAATATAAAACCTATCGCATGTTGCGGATTGCAACCTCATATCTGAAAGTGTTTAATGAGATTATCTTTATTTTTTACCGATTAGGTTCTAAACAAACAATGAAATTTACTCTTGATCATGCCTTTCCAACACAAACAGCAAGTGAATCTTTATGGATTTTGGTGGATTCAGAACAACTACAAACCAATCTAAACTCCTACCAAATCAGTCAATTAGAAGAAGTCTTAACTGCAACTCACTTTAAAGCAAGTTTTAATGAAAGCTTAGCTTTAATTGCAAAAGTTGCGGAGCACAGTAACACCCAACTACTCGGACTTGGAAATGCCACTGAGCTCAAAGCAACCAAATTAGCAAAACTTGCACAAACGATTATCAAATCATCACAAAATAAATTTAAACAAATTAGTGTTGATTTATCCGCACTACCAGCAGAGCTTCATTCACTATTTGCTTTAAGTTTGACTCAGGCTGCTTATGGCTATGACGAGTTCAAATCAAAAAAGAATGCGTTTGTACTCGAAACTATCCACCTGATTGCGAGCCAGACAACTTTAGATGATGCCCAACTCAATCTGATTCATGCAGTTCAATCTGGCCAAAGCTATGCTAGAGACTTAGGCAATCGCCCTGGGAATATTTGTTTTCCTGAATATCTAGCAGATCAAGCACTTTCTCTTGCAGCACAATATCCAGACCGTTTAAAAGTAACGGTACTTGATGAACAACAGATGGCTGACTTGGGCATGCATGCATTTCTTGCCGTTAGCAAAGGTTCAGACCGTCCAGGGCGTATCATCACGCTAGAATATAATGCCAAAATTGAACAAGCACCTGTCGTTCTTGTTGGTAAAGGCGTAACGTTTGACACTGGCGGTATTTCACTGAAACCCGGCTTAGGCATGGACGAAATGAAATTCGATATGTGCGGTGCAGCATCCGTACTGGGCACCATGCAAGCACTTTGTGAAGCGCAGTTGCCAATTCATGTGGTGGGTGCAATTGCAGCAGCAGAAAATATGCCTTCAGGTGGCGCCACTCGTCCCGGAGACATTGTCACGACGATGAGTGGTCAAACGGTTGAAATCCTCAATACCGATGCAGAAGGTCGTTTAGTTCTATGTGACACCTTAACTTATGTAAAACGTTTTAATCCTGCGTTGGTGATTGATATTGCGACACTCACAGGTGCATGTGTTGTTGCATTAGGTAAAGTCGTGAGTGGCTTATTTACACCAGATGATGAGCTTGCCCAAGCATTACAACAAGCTGGTGAACAGTCACACGATCGTGTATGGCGTATGCCAGTCATGGAAGACTATCAAGAATTACTCGACTCTCCGTTTGCCGATATTGCCAATATTGGTGGTCCTCATGGTGGTGCAATCACAGCAGCATGTTTCCTTGAGCGTTTTACCCGTGACTATCGCTGGGCGCATTTGGACGTCGCTGGTACCGCATGGTTATCAGGTGCCGCCAAAGGTGCAACAGGACGACCAGTCCCTTTACTGATGCAGTTTTTAGCAAATCGTGTTGAAGCGAAAAACTAAAAAATGACACAAGTCAGCTTTTATCTCTTTGAAAAGAGTACCGAACGGCAAGTCGAAAGTGCTTGCCGTTTATGCCGAAAGATCCTGAATCAACATCCACAAATTTGGTGGTATTGTACGGATTCAGAGATCCAAAATGAGCTTGATGACAAATTATGGAGCTTTGATCCCAATAGCTTTATCCCCCATGGCGTCAATCAAAGTCATAGCCCAGTCTGTATTTCGGAACATTTACCACCTTCCAACGACTGGATCGTGTTTAATTTTAACAATCATGCACTTGAACAAATTCAAGATTTTCGCCACATTATCGAAATTATCGAGAATAATGAAACTGCGAAGCAACTTGGACGAGAAAAATTTAAAACGTATCGTCGTTTAGGTATCGAGCCTCGAACTTTTAAATTATAAATCGACAAACAAGCGTATCATTTGAGGAGTGTGGTGTGGCATTAAATGTAGGTCAAGATTTTAAAAAACGCTGGTTAAATACCCCTGAGGCTGTACGTCAAACCTATCAGGATGATTTAGCACGCATTTGTGATCTGCTATTACCACTAACCTCCATTCAAACTTGGCGTCAGCAAGAAGAACAAGCTGAACTGCGTTCACAGCAACGCATTGATCAAGCCTATGCTGATCTTAAAGCAGAGTTGATTGAACAAGCCCGTATCCGTAAACAACTTGCTTTAGAAAAAGCCTTAGCTGAGAAACGTGCTGCTGAAGCAGCCTACGCAGCCCAACTTCAAGCAGATGAAGCACGACAGTTTCAACAACAAACTGAAAATCTCTTGGCGTTACGTGAACATATTGATCAAGAAATCGTTGCACAAACGGAACGTTATCAAAGTAATCCTGAACAACCAAGTGTGGATTATGCTCAAGGACAACGACTCATGATTGATGATCAGCAAATTCTTTCAGAACTAGAAAGTGTTCGTGTTCGACTCGAATTAGAAGCTGAAAGTCTAATTGAACAAGCCGTGACTGTATTCCGGGCTAAACTACATGCACTGGCACAAGACGAAATCGAATACATCTTGAAAAATAGTGAATTTTCTAACGATCAGTAAATATTAAAAAGCCCAGCTAGACTGGGCTTTTTAATTAGCTAGATTTTTATTTTAAAAATCCATTTTCAGCTAAAAAAGCCATACTAATATTCGATTCAGCTTTTTGCTCAGCGGCCTTATCACCTAACAACAAACGCTCAATGTAACGCGCAAGTACATCAACTTCCAAATTCACTTTAGTGCCCACTTGCCATGTTCCAATGTTAGTCCGTTCTGCAGTATGCGGAATCAAGTTTAAACTCAAAATATTGCCACGTAGGTGATTAATGGTCAGGCTAATTCCATCTACCGTCACAGATCCTTTCTCCGCCAAATATTTTGCTAGTTCAACTGGTGCTGTAACTTCAAAATAGAGGGAGCGCGCATCTTCACGAACCAGCGTAATCTCGCCTAAACCGTCAACGTGACCACTCACAATATGCCCACCAAAACGTGTCGTCGGCAGCATGGCTTTTTCCACGTTGACTGCTTGACCAACTTTCCATTGACCCAGTGTGGTACGGTTTAAACTCTCACGAGAAACATCGGCTGCATACCAATGATCTCCCCACTCAATCACAGTGAGACAAATCCCATTGGTGGCAATTGAATCGCCCAAATGCACATCAGACATGTCTAAATCAGTCTGAATACGCAGACGAACATCACCACCTACACTTTGTAAGCTTTCTACCTTACCTAAACTTTCAATAATGCCTGTAAACATGGGACTTTTAACCTACCTTTATTGCAGTACGCATCGCAGTAAAGCAAATACCTTAAAGCAAAGAAACCCAGATAACAAGGCACACTTAGTTCAAATTCAGGCGAATAAAAAGGGCGATCCTCTGACCACCCTCTTGGCATTGATGAAGTGATCGACTATTGCATTTCTGATATTTGTTTTTCACCAGAACGACTTTCTTCAACTTTATTGCTCAACAGGAAATGGACAAAGAACAATTTATAGCCCACTACTCCTAGGCAAGCCCCAACAATTGGCGCAAGAATAGGAACAATAAAATATGGAATATCTCGTCCACCCGTAAACGCAACGGGTCCCCATCCTGAAAAATAGGCAACGATTTTCGGGCCAAAATCACGTGCAGGATTCATGGCAAAGCCTGTCAGCGGTCCAAAAGATGCTCCAATTACGGCAACCAATAGACCAACTAAAATTGGTGCTAAAGGCCCACGCGGTAAACCATTGCTATCATCACCAATCGCCATGATTAACCAAAGTAATAGCATGGTGATAAACATTTCCACCATAAACGCCTGACCAAGCGACAGTAAATGATGAGGATAAGTCGAAAAGATTCCTGCTAACTCTAGACTTTCAACACTACCACGCACCATGTGATGCGTCTGTTCAAAGTCTAAAAATAAACTGCTATACAGTCCATATACCATCAATGCACCCGTTGCAGCACCCGCCACTTGAGCAATGATATAAAAAGGAACTTTGCGTTTATCAAAGCCTGCAAATAAAGCCAAAGCGATGGTCACCGCTGGATTAAGATGTGCACCTGAAATACCCGCCGATAAATAAACCGCTAAGGCAACTGCTAAACCCCAAACAATACTGATTTCCCACAGACCTAAATCTGCTCCAGCAAGTTTAAGTGCAGCCACCACACCGATACCAAATGATAAAAAAATTGCGGTAGCAAAAAATTCAGCTACACATTGCCCCAATAATGTGGGTTCCGAGCGACTCATAACAACCTCTCTTGGTCATCGCTACTCATAGGCAAGACCCTAAATTCAGCTCGGAAAACTATATTTATTTTCAAACTCGGTCAATCATCTTTGATAGTTTTTTGAACGATTGATAAAACTACTCCCTACCCAAATCAAACTTAAAGAACGAATAACCACCACATAAAGAGTATGCATAATTATTTGTTTTATCTATAAATTAATATAAAACACCATAGTAAATAAATTCAAAAACATTAAGCTTCACCATCTAGAAATACAATAAAAATTACAAGATATTTATCATAAAAACAGTGAGTTATTTAACAAAACGATTCTATTTATTGTATTAACCGATTAAATAAGAGAATGAAATAAAAAAACACCACTTTGTATGGCAAAGTGGTGTTTTTGTTATCTTACCAAAGTGCAAGTTGGGTACTATTTCCTGTGGTATCAACACCGCCCAATTCGGCAAAGTGATACAACTGACCAAGTAACTGCCGCAATGGCGGACCAGACTTTGCGTGAGTATCTGTAATCACAATAAATTCAAGTACGCGTGCGCGCTCTGACTGACGCTGCTTACTAACACGGTAACGAGGAACATCTTGCGTTAACAAAGTGACCTTGCCACGTTTTAAATTGGCGGTCAGTAAATCTTTTGGCTCAATATTCCCATCAGTCGAATAGCTGGTCAAGATATAACGGGCATTAATCGTTTCCAATAACTTTTCATAGGCATCTTTGGCATGTTTGGAAGAATTGTAAGGACTTGGACGTTCTTTGCGCCACGCACGATCAATCCCGCTCTTGAAACCTTTGGTATCAGGTGAAGGCAAATCAACCTGATCCCATAAAGTCAGCGCATTCAAGACATGATAGTTACTGCTATAAGCATGTTGATTATAAGGCGGATCGAGATAAGCAACATCAACTTCAAAGCCACTCATTTGATTGGCCAAATGCTGAGAGTCAACACACCACATTTCTGCGGCAGGACGTTTTGCATCACCCACTTCACAGAAGCGGCTTGGTGTTAACCAAAGTAATGATTCGATTCGCTCCAAAGCAGTTTGAGTACGCCCACCCCAACCTTGGTGAAAGCTTTTAAACACCCCACTGGTGTTGCTCACAAAACTCGCTGAGTAGAGTAACGGTGCGAGTAAAGCACTCATTTCAACATCATTAATCGCACCTTGTGCTTGCCAAGTTGCAATCTGCTGACGAATCGCATCAATTCGCATCCCATTACGACGCTTAAAGAACAAGCGATCACGAGCAGGATCATAGACATCATCATTTCGTGGGCACAAATTATGTGTAACCCAGCCTTTCACTTCAGGCAAACGGTTCAGATAATCAATGGCTTTTTGATAGCCACCCAATTCTTTAAATGCTGGCGCATCAACACAAGCTAAAATCGCATGATTCAGCGCATGGCTATACGGCTCCCAGTCATTGGCAATCACACGATAACCATTTTGACGGGCCAAACGAGAAACCACCCCACTGCCGGCAAAGAAATCCGCAAAAATCGGTGGATTCTTTTTCTTACTATTCAACGTTCCAGTAATCTCAAGCGCTTCTAAAATAAGGTGCAAAAGACGACGTTTATTCCCAAGATATGGAACAAGCTGATGAAAAAGATATTCATCAGTCGTACGGGCAGCATGGCGACGTTTGTGATAAACCGATGGTTCTGGATTCATATCATCTCTTGGATAGGGAGCAATCTCAGGCGAATGTCTTGCCCAAGTTGGGTTACATCGACCAACTCAAATCGTCGTTGTTCGGCCATTTTGCTAAATTCAGCATTGAACATCGCGCGAGCAGATTGACCAAGTAAAGTTGGTGCAACATAACTAATCATTTCATCAACCAAACCTTGTTGCAAAAAGGCAGTCGATAAAGTTGCGCCCGCCTCAACCAATACATCATATATTTGGTATTGTTGAGAAAGGGTCTGCAATAATTGATTTAAAGGTTGCAGTGACAATTGTATCACGCCTAAATCAGCAAGTTCTTGGCGAAATGGTGTCATCACCATCACGGTTTCAGGATTTTGCAAAATCTTGGCTGTAAGCGGAAGTTGCCCCTGACGATCTAAAATAATTCTCTTTGGCTGTACCACTGTAGAAAGATTAACACCCTCTAACTCTCGGACATTCAGCTCACAATCATCGGCTAAAACCGTTTGAATCCCAGTAATCACGGCACCTGAGATGGCACGCCAATGTTGTACATCCTGACGTGCAATAGCTCCAGTAATCCATTTGGACTCACCTGACGCCATCGCAGTACGTCCATCTAGGCTTGAGGCAACTTTTAAACGGACATAAGGTAAACCTGCAGACATTGCTTTTAAAAAGCCTAGATTTAAACCTTTTGCAATCTCGGTGCAAACACCCGTTTCAACCTCTATCCCTGCATCTAGCAAGATCTTTACACCTTTGCCTGCAACCAATGGATTCGGATCCGAACAAGCAATCACAACCTTCTTCACTTGCGCCTTTACTAAAGCCTCAGCGCAAGGTGGTGTGCGACCATAATGTGCGCAAGGCTCTAAAGTCACATAGGCCGTTGCATCTTTTGCATTTTCACCCGCTTGGCGCAATGCAAAAACTTCTGCATGGGGCTGACCTGCTTTTGGATGAAAGCCTTCACCTAAGATTTTCCCATCTTTGACAATGACACAACCTACATTGGGATTGGGTTTAGTTGAATATTGCCCAAGTCGAGCCAAATCAATTGCCCGTTGCATCCAATACTTCGCTTGAGATAAATGATTTGGGGTTAACTCAGACATAATCTCTCTAACTTAGACTTCATTTTCACGTTGTTGCATCTGCTCAATCTGATGGCGAAAAGCTTCAACATCTTGGAAATCTTGATAAACAGAGGCAAACCGAACATAAGCAACATGATCCAATGCAAACAATGCTTGCATTACAATTTCACCAATCATTCTCGATTTCACATCACGTTCACCGAGACGACGGATTTGCGATTGGATATCACTGAGAACCGTTTCAATCTGTTCTTGGGTCACAGGACGTTTTTGTAGCGCATGCATTAATGAACGGCGTAATTTTGCTTCATCAAACGGCTCACTTTTACCATCTGACTTTAACACACGTGGCATCACAACATCATAGCTTTCAAATGTTGTAAAACGCTCACCACAAACCACACATTCACGGCGACGTCTAATCTGACAGCCTTCGGCAGCCAAACGGGAGTCAATGACTTTACTATCAGCGGCGTTACAAAATGGACAATGCATATGGGTGCGATTATTTCCTCATTTTGCTTAAGTGTAGCAAAGTTTCTTGGATTGCAGAACTAGGGGCTTCGAGCTGTTTTATAATGCATAAAAAAGCAGCTCCTTATGGAGCTGCTTTTAGATCAATAATTTTAATTATTCAACGCGTTCGCCATGTTGACTTAAGTCAAGACCCATACGTTCATCGTCATTGCTCACACGGATACCAATTGCAAGATCAATCACTTTCAAGATAATGAAGGTCATCACTGCACTATACGCGATAGTTGCTAATACACCTTCAACTTGCACCCATAATTGAGTCAACATATTTGCCGGAGCATCATCACCCATGATGAATTCACTTGCAAATACAGCAGTTAAGATCGCACCAACGATACCACCAACACCATGTAACCCAAATGCATCTAAAGAGTCATCCGCTTTCAGTGTACGTTTCAATGCGGTAATACCCCAGAAGCAAACAACACCACCGATCAGACCCATGATTAATGCACCACCTACAGTTACGAAACCTGCAGCTGGAGTAATCACGACTAGACCAGCAACCGCACCAGAAGCTGCACCTAAAACTGAAGCTTTACCACGAACAACTTTCTCAGCCACTAACCAAGACAATGCCGCTGCCGCTGCCGCAACTTGAGTTACAACAATTGCATAAGAGGCTGAACCATTTGCACCCAATGCAGAACCACCGTTGAAACCAAACCAACCTACCCAAAGTAAGCTCGCACCAACAACAGTTAACGCAAGGTTATGAGGTGCCATAGATTCACGACCAAGCCCCATACGTTTTCCAAGCATATAAGCCGCAACTAGACCAGCAACACCAGAGTTGATATGAACGACAGTACCACCCGCAAAGTCTAAAGCACCATCATTGCCTAACCAACCGCCACCCCATACCCAGTGAGTAATCGGTGCATATACCACAACAACCCAAATCGCGATGAAAGCAACAAATGCTCCAAATTTCATACGCTCAGCAATCGAACCACTAATGATCGCAACCGTAATAATCGCAAAAGTCATTTGGAATACAACAAATAGAATCTCAGGAATTGAACCGCTGAGCGCATCAGTTCCTATGCCTGACAACATCAGCTTATCAAGTCCACCAATAAAGGCATTTCCTTCACCGAAAGCTAATGTATAACCTATGACGATCCAAGCGATACTCACTACCGCAGCCGCAACAAAGCTATGTGCCATCGTGCTCAGTACGTTCTTTTTACGAACCATACCACCGTAGAATAACGCTAAGCCTGGAATTGTCATTAACAGAACCAATGCCGTTGAAACAAGAATCCAAGCTGTATCACCTGTATCCAATGTTGCTTCTGCTTCAGGCTCCGCAACCACTTCAACAGGAGCTTCAGCTTCAACAGCTGCCGGTATTGTATTTGTCTCAGTTACAACAACAGTTTGCTCTGTAACTGGAGTTGAAGCAGCTTCTTCTGCCCATACGACAGTCGAACCACCTAGGAGTGCGCCAGATAAACTAAGCGCCATAAGCATTTTTTTCATTCGTGTCCCCCAACCTCATTTTGTGAGCTATTTCTCTTAATTTCTAACTCAGCAAAGTTTGTGCCAATTTAGACAGCATCTGGTCCAGTCTCACCCGTACGGATACGGATAACTTGTTCTAAATTCGTGACAAAGATTTTCCCGTCACCAATTTTTCCAGTGCTTGCGACACGAGTGATTGACTCAATAACCGCATCAACCATCTCATCGCTAATCGCGATTTCGATTTTTACTTTCGGTAAGAAATCAACCACATACTCAGCACCACGGTACAATTCAGTATGACCTTTTTGACGCCCGAAACCTTTGACTTCAGTTACGGTAATCCCTTGAACACCAATATCAGAGAGTGCTTCACGCACATCATCTAACTTGAATGGTTTAACAATTGCAGTTACAAGCTTCATGTGTGTTTTCCTTCGGCTTATTTTCACCAGTAAGGTTTTATGTTCAATTTTCATGCCAATATTCAAAGGTTGGGGTTTTTAAATATTGGACATATGGCTTCTTTATAACCTATTTAAGCGAATAGAAGTAGATCATCAATAGAAAATAAGTATCATTTGCCAAGATTTAACTAGATTTCTCAGTCACATCCCATGCTGCTCAGCAGTGCTAGAGGATTCCAACAAGCAGTGGTACACTGAGCAGCAAATATACATAACTTATTGAGCACTTTATGATTGAAACTCTTTTACAAGCGATTTTGCAGCAAGTTGATCAACCTAAAAAAGACTTGGAAAAAAACTTGCGAGCGTTGTTAAATGAAAGTATCGAAAAATTAGATCTGGTTTCCAAGCAAGAGCTTGATCGCCAAAGAACAGCTTTGAATTTAGCAAATCAGCGCCTAACCGAATTACAGCAACAAATGAAAACTTTAGAGGAAATTGTGCAGAACAAAAAATAAGCACCAACTCGGTGCAAAAAGCACCTCAAAATGATTAAAAATAAAGCACCACAATGGAACAACAATAAAATGTCTTTTGCAAAAATTTATACGAGGGGATTATTGGGGCTACATGCGCCTCAAATCGAGGTCGAAGTTCATATCAGTTCAGGGCTACCCTCTTTGACCATCGTTGGTTTACCCGAAGCTGCTGTCCGAGAAAGCAAAGATCGTGTTCGTTCAGCAATTATCAATAGTGGATTCTTGTTTCCAACCAAACGTTTAACTATTAATTTGGCACCAGCAGATTTACCCAAAGACGGGTCTCGCCTAGATTTGCCCATTGCACTGGGTATTTTGATTGCATCAGCACAATTACCAGAACAATGTACGGATGGGTTTGAATTTATTGGTGAATTAGCACTTGATGGTCATTTACGCCCAATTTCTGGTGCATTGACCATAGCAATGGCCTGTCAGCAAGCCAAGCATCGTATGTTACTCCCGACTGCAAACTTAGATGAAGCGAGTCAACTCCCAAACTTCGAAGTATATGGGGCTCAACATCTTCAAGAAGTTTGTGCACATTTTTTGGGCAACACCAAGCTCAGTGCTGCACCACAACGAGAAAATATCAACAGCTCACAATATCAATTTGATCTTGCAGATGTGAAGGGGCAACTTCGCCCTCGCCGTGCACTCGAAATTGCGGCCGCAGGTGGTCATTCATTACTGTTCAAAGGTCCACCAGGTACGGGTAAAACATTGCTCGCCTCGCGTTTAGCTTCTATTTTGCCACCCCTCAATGCTCAAGAAAATTTAGAAGTTGCGAGTATTTACTCTGTGGCAAATGCCCCGCACCATTTTGGGCAACGTCCTTTTCGTGCTCCTCACCACACTGCATCTGCAATTGCATTGGTCGGAGGTGGCTGTCATTTACAAACAACTATGCGACATTCCAAACAACTATGCGATAAATTACAGGTTTTATCTTTACAGTAATCTTTATTTGAAATAAATCATTGAATATAAAAAATAATTTAATATAATTTAAAACAATATCAAAGTACTAACTATATATTTGGATCTTGCAATGTATAATATCTTTTTAAATAATATTAAAGCAGCACGTAAATTAAAAACACAAAAAAATATTGCTGAAGTAAGTCTGAGTATTTTTAGAATGCTTATTCAACATATTTGTATTTCAAATGCAGAATATATAAATATTTTAGCTAAAGAAAGTTCTGAAAACATGTCAAAAATTGATATTAGTTTTATTGAGCTATCTCAACCGGCCGATGGAACATGCGTTGATTTTATAAGTAACTCTCTAACACAGATAGCAAAATTGAAAAACAGCTCTTTAGCTAGATTCTACTTTGAAGATAAAGATATTTCAAACGAACCTGCATTAGTAGAATGGCTACAAATCAAAGAAATATCTTTAAGAAATATCTTACATACATATGTTGAAGATCGAAATGAAAGTATCTTTGGTCATGGTATTTCATCAACTAATTTATTTTTAGATATCGATATTATTGAATATATTTTAGAAAAATTAAAAGTTTATCTACCAGAAAGTAAAGGCGACGATTTTTTATTTTTTCCTAAAAATTTTAATATCTCTACTCCTATTCAAACATTAAGATTATTTGATGGAAATCCTACGTGTTACAGAAAAATCAAAAAAACTAATAATGGGATGATTCATGTTACTGCTAAAGTTCAAACATCCTTAACAAACGCTACCGATCAATCTTATGAAGTACCAAATAAAATTTTTAATATTTCTACAAAAAAAACTTATGAGGTATATGAATATAATGATTGGAATCCGCTAATTTTTTTACCAGAGAGAGCTATATCAGTAGCTGACTTTACAGGACGAAAAAAAGAAATCACTGAGCTTATTGACTGGTTTAATGATCCAGAAGACTCAAAACGATGTCTTGTATATGGTGATGGTGGCATTGGAAAGACAACTCTCATTTTAGAATTTATGCATCGTGTCCTTGAAGGTTCTATTGAGGTCGAATGGAAACCCAGTGTTATTACTTTTTACACAGCAAAAAAGACTCGTTGGGGAATACATGGTTTAGAATCACTCACGAACAACAATCTAGGCGTTGCAGATGTCGCTTTACATATAGCACAACTATTAGAAGTCAAACTTGACAATAGTTGGTATCAAAAAGATGCAGAAACTATTATTCAAAAATTAAAAGGCTTACTTGAAAAAGAGAAGATTAAAAAAAATGAGCATCTCATTATTTTAGATAATACAGAAACTATGGCTGAAAATGATGATGATATTATTAATCTAGGTAAACAAATACACTTACTTTCCCGTTATGCTGGAAGAGTAATTCTTACTTCTCGTCGTACAGAAAGACTTGAAGCAAGACCAATTGAAACAACTAAATGGTCCGATGAAGAAGGTGTAGAATATATTCAAAAAAGAGGAGATATATTAAATATTGATGCAATAAAAAAGGCTGGCATACCTACTTTAAAAAAAATCACTCGAGAACTCAATAATAAACCATTGATTTTGAATGTTTTCATTCAATTTGCAAATGAACTACAAAGCTCACTTAATAGCGCATTAGATAAAGTGAAAAGATTACAGGAAAAAGACTTAGGGATGTTCTTGTTTTCTGATGTTTGGGAAAGATTTAATGAAAAAGAAAAGCACTTTTTACTTCTCTTAACCTATTTTGGTCCTGATCATGATCAATATTTTATGCAATTAGCTTCTGATAAAGCTAATTTAACTTTTTCTTTAGCTCAGAGCACATTAGAAGGTAGTAAAGGGATTTGTCAACTTAGTAGTATTGATGGCCAACTTCAGATTACTTTCAACAATGATTTTATGAAATTTTGTAAAGATAGAACTGTAAATTTTAATGATCAAACACATCCTCTTCAAAAAGATCTAGAAAAAATCCAAAAAAGATATATAGAGTTTTTAAAACATATTGAAGTAGAAATATCAGATAATGATCAAAAAGCTTATTTAAGTAGGTTTGCACGGGCAGCTAGAAAATTCTTTAATGAGGGTAATAAAGAACAAGCAATTTCATACTATGAATTAGCGATAGATGAGGATCCAACAAATATTTGGTTATTAGAGAAGTATTCAAACACTCTATTTATATATAAAGATTTTCTACCAGCATTAGAAAAAATCAATAAAGCTACTAACATTGATCCTAATCACTCAGAACTCCAATTTACTAAAGGTAAAATATTAGCCAGAATTAAAAATAAAACCAAAGAATCTATAACGTGCTTAGATTTAGCTCATAAACTCGGGAAATCTATGCACCTATGTGAGTTACAAAAAATATATGCTTATTTAGCAGATGGAGATATAGAGCACGCAACCATATCATTAAATATCGCTAAGAGTAATATCCCTAACGATTCTTATTACCAAAAGTGCAAGATAGAAATTGAACGCTTAGAACGCAAAATAAATCAATATATATTGCCTCTATAGAAAATGTTACTTTAGATGTATTTATAGAATTACCTATAAGCACATTAATGAGGGTCAATAAATTTAACTTTTTAATAATCAATGAGGCAGTATGTTTTATATATTTCTTGATACGTGTGTTTTTTTAGATATTTCTACTAAGAAACAAGAATTACCACTAGTTTCTGCATTGGAAGAACTTGTTCGTACTAAAGTAGCAAAGTTAGTCGTAATTGACTTAGTAGCTCAAGAATATGAAAGAAACAAAGAAGAGGTCGCAAACAAAACAGCAAAACGATTATCTCAAGAATTTAAACAAGTCAAAGCAGTTGTAAGTGAGTTTGCAAAAAAAAATAAAGCTCAAACCATTGAAGTACTAAACGATATAAATGCAAGACTTCCTCTTTTGACTGATGCTAACTATGCAACCATTAACAGAGTTGAGAGACTAATTGAATCAGCGGAAAAAATAAGTATTAGCGAGCGCTCAAAGATTGCAGCCATTCAACGAGGCTTAGATAAAAAAGCTCCATTCCATATCAGTAAAAACTCAGTAGCTGATGCTGTAATTATTGAGCAATTTTATGAATTTTCATTAGGTGTCAATACGGCAGATAGTTGTTTTTTCATAACACATAATCATAACGACTTTTCTGCCAAAGACCATCGAAAGCCTCATACTGATTTTGAAAATATTTTCAATGGTAATACTTGTTATTTTAACAACTTAGCATCCGCAATCAACCAGATTGATAATAATTACTTAGCTGAAATAGAGTTTGAATATGACTTTACAGAAGAAACTCGGGGTTTAAGAGAAATTCTCGATGTATTAGACGAGCTAGTGGATAAAATTTGGTATAACCGTCATCAAAATCTAATCTGGAAAATAAATGAAGGTGAGATAGAAATTGTTCCTAAAGGTACGAAACACTATGGTAATCATTTTATTCACGAAGATATTCTTGAAGGTGCAATCAAATCTGCCAAACAAGTTAAAGAGACATATGAAGATGTTGGCCCTTGGAATGACTTTGAATGGGGTATGATTAACGGTAAATTGTCAGCTCTACGTTGGGTATTAGGTGACGAATGGGATATGTTAGATACCTAAGATAACAATCGATATCGTTTTCAACTGAATATTATATTTTTCAATCTCTTAAGTATGATACTTTACTAAGAAATATGAATAAAGATAGTTAGAACAGGATATTCCCCTTTCTCAAACCAACCGTACTACAAATTTAATTGTCTAATCGTATAACTCTCAAAACCACTAAATCAAGTAGAGCCATTTCAATTTATCTTCTTAAGATTGCAAAACAATAAAATACAATATATGGTATCAAAATTCAAAGAACTACCACTATATATAGTGGTTATTAAAAATAGAAACATTTTAGGAATAATTTGTAGAAAAATTTGCATACTCTTTACTGTTCAGTTATTATTCATTTAACTTGATCTGTAAGTCAATGATCTTGGAGGTGAATATGACTCATTTCAATCCTGATATGCTTAGTATTGCACGAAACTTTCGTGGCCTTAGTCAAACTGAACTAATTGCTGGAATGGGACAGTCTATTACTCAGGCTTCATTATCTAAAATTGAAAGTGGGGACTTAAAACCTTCCGATGAAGTTATCCAAAATCTATCTAATGCCCTACATTTCCCTATACGATTTTTTGAACATATTGAAAAGCTAAATGCACTGCCGATTAGTTTGCATGCATACAGAAAAAAAAGCTCTACCACAGCTAAAGCATTGAGCCGTATGAATGCTGAAATGATGTTAAAAATGGGCCATGTACAAACATTAGAATTGCTCACAAATGTACCAAAAAGAAAAAACTCCTTACCAACTTTTAAAATTGGCATAGATGTAAACACCCCTCAAGAAGCGGCTAAAAAGCTTAGATCATTGTGGGTGCTAGGAAATGAACCTCTTGAAAACCTAACTGCCACTGTGGAAGATGCAGGGGTTTTAGTCTTTTTATGCGACTTTAAAGATAACAATGTTGATGGCGTATCCTTAAAAATGCATGGCGTGTCTCCATGCGTATTTCTAAATGCAAACCAGCCAAATGACAGAATACGCTTCACATTAGCACATGAACTTGGGCATTTGGTCCTCCATGAAGAGCCATCTGAATTCATGGAAAAAGAAGCAAATGACTTTGCTGCCGAATTCTTAATGCCAGAAGAAAAAATTATTGATCAATTAGGTTCAACCAATTTAGCTCATTATCTAAGACTTAAAAAGGAATGGAAAACCTCAATGGCGGCCTTAATCTATAGGGCGTCAGAGTTAGGAACTATAACTTCAAGTCAAAGTGCCAATTTATGGCGGCAGATGGCTATGCGTGGTTATCGTAAAGTTGAACCAAATGAATTGGATCGAGAACCGACATATAGAGTAGCTTCCATGCTCTTTGACTACGCAATAGATGCAAAAAAAACATCAACATCTGTCATTAGTGAGTTATCTCAATTATTTGACTTATATGAAGATGACTTTAAAAAACTATATTATTTTGACCTAGATTCAATGGAGACTATTGAGATGGTTTCATAAATTAAAAAGCCGACTCTATTGGGTAGAGTCGGCTTGATAGATTTTCACACAGGAAAGGCATATGGCTCTAAGCCCTACGCATACCTCATGTTAGATCTGGCTGTCAGAACCCCATTCTAACATTTAGGCCCGTAAATCTCAAGATTTACCCGCTTATTTTGGTATGCGCCCTGAAAAACGAGCCGCCAAAATAGGAGGGCTAACAATGCCTACCGAAAATCAAGACTTCGTGTTTTGTAAATCTTATCGCCATAAATCTGGAAAAATTATTGTCCATCCAACTGGATATTTTAAATTTCCCAGAACTCGGCCATTGAAAGAAGAAAAGGATACTATCCGTAATAAAAAATCGGATGATCCTGATAACTCAAACTCAATATCGTAAACAAGGTTAAATAACCTACTGCTATGCAACAAAGTTCACAGTAGTAGGTTACTTAATTTTTCTGATCGCACTTAATTTTATGCCCCATTTTAGTACATGGGCTCAGAGAGAATTATGACAACTCAACAGCAGTTTCTTGACCTACTTTCCGATATTGAACCCTCTACAACAACGGTTAATGATTGTTCAAGCGCACATAATACGCTTCGTGATGCTTTAAAAGTGCATAATGAATTCAGCAAAGTACATGTGCATACATTCTTATCAGGTTCTTATAAAAGAAATACGGCAGTACGTCCGACTACCATAGGCGGAATCACACAAAGGCCAGATGTAGATATTATTGCCCTTACAAATCACACAATTAATGATGACCCTCAAATTGTCCTTGATGCAGTACATACGGCATTAAAGGATATTGGATATACCGATCTTACCGTTAACCGTCGTTCAGTAAATGTTAAGTTGAAAAAAGTTGATATGGATGTTGTCCCTATCATTTCAGATGGATATGGCGGCTATCTGATTCCAGACATTCATCTTGAAGAATGGCTAGTTACCAACCCTCCAGCTCATACCGAGTGGACTGTTGAGGTGAATAAAAATGCAAATGGTCGATTTAAGCCTCTTGTGAAGCTATTTAAATGGTGGCGTCGTGAGAACTTGTCTGATTTAAAAAGACCAAAAGGATTCATTTTAGAATGCCTGGTTGCCAAGCATATGAATTACTACGAATCCAACTATGAAAAGTTGTTTGTTTATCTTTTAGAAACGATCAGGGATTCTTATGGGATTTATGCGTCACTAGGCATAATTCCACATTTAGAAGATCCTGGTGTTGCAGGCAATAATGTTTTTTCTGCGGTTACAGCAGATGAGTTCAAAACTTTTTTTGAAAAGGTAGAAGAACAAGCTGCTATTGCACGAAACGCCTTAAATGAAACAGATGATGATAAAGCATTAGCCCTATGGCGGCAGGTTCTGGGTAATCGTTTTCCACGTTCGGCTTCACACAAAAGTGCAAACTCTGCTGATATGGCCAGCTCTTTAATCCGTTCTGCTCTAGGTGCGGGATTAACATTTCCATCAACCCCTGTTTATCCAAATAAACCAGGAGGCTTTGCGTAATGGAACTGCTAAAAACACCATTAGAACGCCTAGCTCAAGAACGGCAGTTATTGACTGATCTTGAGAAAGAGAAAAATAGTTTTAAGATTCAGGAATGGAACTCAACAGACACAAATGAACTGCATTTGAACTTCTCTCTAAAGATAGGAACTATAGATTTTAATGGTGTTTTAGTATATCCAGAGCTTTTCCCAGAGCTACCAGCATATATACGCCCACAAAAATCTGGTGAAAGATGGAGTATCTTGCACCAGTATGGTGGTTCAGGAGTGCTGTGTCTAGAATATGGCCCAGATAATTGGAATACCAATATCAGTGGAGTGGATCTAGTTAGAAGTGCCCAGCTTCTTTTATTAACAGATGCAATGACTGTATTGGAGATGAATGTAGAACCTGTACCATCTAGGCATTCTGAAACAATAGGTCAAAAATTAAGAAGTGTTTCAGAAAGGTTCATTGAAACACCTATGTTACGTCACATACTCTTGGGTAGTGATTCCGAGAAAATGGACTTTAAGATTGCCATCTCAAGCTTTCGAGACAAAACCGTTATTGTTCCAACAAATATTCAGAACAAACCTCTACCTGACATCGTACCATCATTTTCTAATGAAAGATTTGAATTGTCTGGATGGGCAATACGAATTGATTCTGTTCCTCAATTAAAGGAATCCGTAAATGACCGAGTTTCATTAGAATCCTTTTTAGGCAATTTATGGCCTGCTCAGGAGGAATTCACAAGTTCCATACAGCCTATATTGTTATATGACATAAAGGGTAACTTGGAACTATTCTTGGTTAATAATACAGCACCACTTTTCGTAAGTTATCCTGCTATTAATCTACATGATGATCAGAGCCAAAGATTGCCAGCACAATTTAGCCATCTCAATGATATAAGGGTAGCAATAGTAGGTCTTGGATCGTTAGGAAGTAAAATTGCAATTTCACTGGCACGGTCGGGTTGTAAAAACTTTCTACTTATTGATGATGATATTCTGCTCCCCCACAATCTTGTCCGTAATGAACTCAACTGGTTAGATGTTGGCTTTGCTAAAACCTATGCTGTTGAAAGAGCATTAAAACGAACTGCATTAGACATGCAGATTGAAACGTATGAAATGCAAATTGGTGGCCAGGAAAATCCTCATTTAAATTCCAATATCGCTAATGCCATTGGTACATGTAATCTGATTATTGATGCGACAGCAAACTCACATACATTTCTAACCTTAGCTGCAATTGCTAAAAGAAAACATATACCAATGGTATGGGGTGAAATCTTTGGTGGCGGTGGTGGAGCAATGATGGCCCGTAGTCGTCCAACGTTAGATGCCTCCCCCTTAGAACTTCGCAATCATATTTATGGTGTCTTACAAACGTTGGAACCAATTCCAGAGGGCAAAGTTAATAATTACGGCTTTCAAACACAAAACCAAACATATATAGCATCAGATGCAGATGTAACAGCTCTTGCAGCATCTATGACGCAGTTCACATTAGATACTTTATGTACAATTGATGAGCAATCCTCTTATCCATATTCAGCATATTTAATAGGGTTCCGTAGATATTGGATGTTTCAATGTCCTTTTGATACTCGTCCTATCGACTGTTCGGGTGCTTTAGTAGCAGAATCTCCTACGGATAAAGAAATATTTGAAAGGGAAAATGGCAATTCTATTGAAGAGCCTGAACCGATGAAAGGTTAATACTGATGCTGAAAATATCCATTCCTACTGACATACAAGTTTTACTGGTAAAAGCCCTATTGAAGTCTGGAACCCACGAATGTGGCGGTGTTTTAATGGGTGAGCATATTGGTACAAACCATTTTAGAGTTAACTCATTAACTATTCAAAAGAGTGGAACGATAGCATCCTTTGTACGTGGAATTACGGATGCTATTAAAGCAATCCGTCTTTTTCATAAATCAACAAACAATAATTATCAAAAATTTAACTATTTAGGTGAATGGCATAGCCATCCTCTCTTCAGTGTACAACCCAGCAGTAAAGACCATCACACCATGAGGGAATTGGTGTCCGATCCAAAAGTGGGTGCAAATTTTGTAGTCTTACTGATTTTTCATTTAAAAAACAATCATCTTGATGGCAGTGCTCACACCTACCTACCAGATGGTTCCTGTTACCGATCCACCCTAGATTTAGAGAGATAATAATGAGTGCGAGTCTGTTAGAAAAACAATCAACTGGTGGTGCGATTGCACGAGTAGGATTTGGATATCAGGATGCATTTGTATTAAGGAGCTTACCGCTATGGCTTTCACAAAGTGCATTTAGCCATATAGTGAGTGAAGCATTAAGTGATATAGAAGTTTGTTATTTTTCTTCGGAAAAGTCATTACATGTAATGTATGAAGCAAAAAATCACTCCTTAACGGCTACGGAATTTTGGGATGAAATAAGGCGTTTTAAAAGTCTTTTTGATACCCACCCAAAAAACTTTATTTGGTTTAATTTAGTATGCCCAAGTTATAACACCGCTATCTCACCATTAATTTCAAAAATAGACCGATTAAGAGGGGTTGGATCTTCTTATGATGACGACTCTTCAGTTTCAGTGAATGGGCGCTCGGAATACCTTGATTGGTGTGTTGGTAAAAAAATTGATTTCTCTTTAGCTGAATTTGCTCTTGATTATGTTGGTTTCATAACTTTTAATTCTGAGAATAGTGAGTCTATATTTCTAAGTGAAATTCAAGACACAATAAATATTGAACTGCTCAGGAGTCAGGTCAAACAACTAAAAGATCAGTTTAAAAACCTGATTTCTCGTTCTTCTTTTGGTCCAATATATCGCAAAGACTTTGAAAATTTTATTTGCCATGCTCTTGAAGAAGATAGAAGCCAGTGGCTATTAGATCCTATTAAAATTAATCTTTCAGCATCATCCAGTCAGTATCAAGACTTAAACTTAGATATTAGTGATTTCAATGGTCCTGATCGTGCTCAAAAAACCTCCAGCGACTGGAACAGCCTAATCAAAAAAGCAGTATCGATTGGGGATTTCATTCATAACAGTGGTGACCGTAGAACCCTCCTTATAGATGGCAAACAAAGAATGTCCACTGCATGTATGCTTGGCTATGTTTTTAGTGCCACACGTAATTTCCTACTCGAAATAGAACATAATGGCCTCATTTATCGCACTGATGACCATAAACAGAAAGAGGGACAATTTTTTACTAAAATCGAAGCTGTTGAACCACAGGGTGAAACTGAAGCCATAGTCGCTATCGGATTTCCTACAGCTATAGGTAAAGACATTGACTCTACGATTAATGAAGTAAAGAGCTTGCCTAGATTGAATTTAGAAAGCTCTCATGCCATTGATAATATGGAGACTCTAAATCTTGCTGTGAGAGAGGCAAAATCTGCTTTAGTTTCATTTAAATCCGAAAATAAGTTATCTAAATTACACCTCTTTATTAAAGCACCCTCAGTTTTTGCAATGGTCTTGGGACATCGCTTGAATGGTATTTGCGATATCCAGCTTTACGATTGGGTAGATGGGCAATATATCCCTACAGCCGAACTGAACTTATAAGAAGAATTGATTATTCGATAATATTACCAATAGAGAGGTTGATCATGAACAATCATTCTAATGAAGAAAATACTGATAACTCTTCAGATAAAAAATCACCCGCATTCAAAGTCCTTGAATCCAATGCTGAAAAGTTCTTAATGGTTTGGTGGTATGGGGCGTTAGCAAAAGCTGATCGTAGAAATGCTCAACCTAAAGTTCATGTGGCTTTTAGGGAACTTCTGGAAGATTACACACCCACAGATAATTTTATTTTTATTGATGCAAATATAACAGATTTGATGTCTTGGCCTATTGGAACAGTTTGGCACCATGAACGATTAGTTGACTATCTTCCCTTTGAAATAAGGGAGTTTGATATTGACCATACGGATTTTACACATACCTATGTTCAAGCATATAAGCGAGACGAAAAGACAGGGAGAATAGATCATTTCTTCTCAGACAAGAATAAATTTTATATTAATCCAAGCCAACGTGAAAATTGTATTTCTTTCTCTTTAAAGGATCAGGAATATAAGGAGCTTCTCGTACCTTGTTTTGAGTTTCTGGTGAGAGGATATGGCCTCTCTACAGAACTTCCTAGAATTCTAACAACATATGATGAGGTCGAAAGACATGAAAGGCTCTACACCCCTCATCCAGAAGAAGAAAATACATGGACTATCCTTATAGGTGATAGTCTCACATCAGATGATCATGTATTTATTGCCTACTATAAATATAGCGAATATACCCAAGATGCCGTAAGAATCTTATTTAGCAGTATTGCAAAACATGATGATTTTATCCAAAGAAACCATATATACCCTAAAGTAATGCCGTGGCATAAGGAAACGAGAAAAATTAGGGTTTCAGGTTTTTGTATTCCTGACACCAATGCTTTTTTAGCCTTGACAATTCTTGGAATAGAACTACCTGATCAAACACTTATCAGACGTGTTCCAAAGGTAATTCACCGCATTAAGAAACCTGTAGATGTCAACTCACCTAATCCTCCTCAGTTGCAACTAGGTCCTGGTCAGATTAACGTATCTGAAGATCAAGGAGGGCGCAAACCATTATTACAATCGGTTATTTTAGGTCATGAATTTACATGGTTAGGTTCAGGCCCTATCGGGGAAAAAAGTAAAACAAAGTATGAAAGAACCATCACCCAACCACAGAGAAAGAAAAATACTAAAGAAACCAATACAGTTGGTACAGGAGAACCTGATAGCTCTAAGGAAGTTCTAAATGTCCAAATTAACCCGACCACTAATGGAGATACAGAGTTTGAAGCTCCATATCATGGAAGAATCATGGGCCTATGGAATGCATGTTTAAAGGCACGCTCGTTAAATCCCAGTATTGTCAATGCAGTCCACTATTATACTTTTGAGGAAGAGTTTGATTACAGCGATAAACCCACTCTCATGGCTTTTTTCGTTAATTCAGAAACATTAAATAATAAAGATATTACAGATGGAGAAAAACAAACTTATAAAAATTGGTGTTATGCAAACTCAAATAAAACAGCACTTCGTGGAGCATTGGTCATCCGATTATCTCTTGTAAATTGCCCTCCAGTTTATCTTTTCGATATACAACCAGCGACTTACGTTTCAACTGTAGATGGGGAAAGTGTTCTCAAGGAGCGTGGGCATGCTGGTCTAATATTTAGGTCAAGAACCGTAGAACAATTTGAGCAGTATATTTCTGGGCTCATGGAGAGCCTGCCTTTGTCAGAGGGCTCTTATACGACAACTCTCCTAGGCTCCAATTTGGTTACTCAATTATTTGTTTTTAGACATTCAAAATCTGCTGGCTTGTCAGAGGGTGAATCAACGTTATTGAATGCTCTAAGAAAAATTGGAATTACGAATATCAAGTTAAAGGAGGAAAAGGAGGAAAAGGAGGAAAAGGAGGAAAAGGAGGAAAAATAATTTTCGAATCTTACAATTGTGACCATCTTCTTTTAGCCTATTCCATAATTCTTTCCTATGGGTAATTTTATTACATATCAAATTGAATTATATATAGTTTAATGGCACTTTTAAGTGCCATTAAACTTGGGTACCACTTGTGACTAGATAAGCACCTATATTAGGAATATTTAACCTTTTTAAACTCAGTGTTCTGAATCCTTTGGTATATTTTCAATAATGCAATGATGAATATCATCGTGATTGTTGAGTGATGTTTCAGCCTGAATAGTGACATGCTCAATACCTAGATTTTGTATGACATTCTCCAGATCATGTAAGAGTATCTGCACTTCCTGCATACTCATTTCTTCACTTACAACAATATGGCAGGATAAAATATAACGTTTACTTGTCAGACTCCATATATGTAAATCATGTACACCTTGAATTCGCTGGTCTTGAAGAATGGTTTCTTTGATTTCTGCCAAGTCAAATTTTTCTGGTGTACCCTGCATTAAAACATGCGAAGCCTTTACTACAACTGAATATCCACTGCGAAGAACAAGTATTGCAACTAGAACACTGGCTAAAGTATCTGCCCAGGCCCATCCAAAGAAGTAGATACATAGCGCAGCAGCAATTGCGCCAATAGAACCTAACAAATCACTGAGTACATGCAGGTAAGCACCTCGCATATTCAAGTCGTGTTCGGTATCACTACCTTTAAAAATCATTACTGCAACAATGATATTAATCAGCAATCCAATACTAGCAACGATCAACATCCCTTGTACTTCAATATGTTGTGGTTGCTGAAACCGTAGAATTGCCTCAATAAAGATATACAGTGCGATACCAACCAGTGTAATACCATTCAATGCAGCAGCCAGTATTTCAAAGCGTTGATAGCCGTATGTTTTATTTTTGGTAATCTGTTTTTGACCGATGAAGACTGCTGCAAGTGCAATACCAAGTGCAACAGAGTCACTCAGCATGTGACCGGCATCTGAAATCAAGGCCAAACTATTGGTAATAAAACCACCTATAAATTCCACTACCATAAAAATGGTAATCAGTAAAAAGCTTATGGTCAGAATTTTTTTATTACTTGGGATATGGCTGTGGTCATGATCGTGGTCGTGATCATGACCACCATGACCATGATGGTGTCCTGAGTGATCATGGTTGTGCTTATGGGTGTTACCATGACTATGCTTATGCCCAGAATGATCATGGTTATGATCATGTTCAGAGTGGTTATGTTTGTGATCTTGTGTATGGTTGTGCGAAGACATTTTATAGCACTCCTGATTATGGCTCTAACTGACTACGCAATGGATGATTGTTGTAGTAATCACCGATGTATATAATCTTATTATTTTTAACCTCAAAAAATGAAGCACCTTTAAAAGTGATTACTTTTGCGTCTTTTTTACCAGACTGGTCTTTTTTATTGAGGGTTCCCTGAAGCTGCCATTCGACAGCAACCTTATCACCAACAATGAGTGGCGGGGATGTAAGCGTCATCTTCCGATCAGGAATGACTGTTAATAAAAACTTGGGTACCTCAATTACAGATGCTGTACCTTTACGGTTTTCTTCATTACTTGTATTGAAATACTCAACATTCGTGTCAAGAACTTTAGTCAGGTCATCTGGCTGCGTACCATTCCAGATATTAAGATAGCTCTCCACGGTTTCCAAAGCTGTATTGATCGGTGCTTTTGCATGCGAAATTGAAGCTAATCCTAACGTCATAAGAATGAGTAAGAATGTCATGAAAAAAGGCTTTGATTTTTTCCCTTGACCATCAACATCTTGCTTCAATTGATTGATATAAATAGTGTTCATCATATTCACCTTAGACTTGAATAAGTTCATCCACAATCCGTTCGGCGTCTTCCCTGGTATTGACGATTTCATAAGGAATGCCAAATGCCTTTACAGCCATTTCCGTCATCTTTCTGATGGCAACTCTTTTTTCCTGATCAGGTTCAATGCAGATAATTGCCTTACATAACTGATTAAGTTCATCTTTATGGTTTTTAAGCCAAAGACCACGTTGTTTAAAGTCTTCAGGTGTTTCTTGCATTGATAATTGATCATAAACAATCACAAACGGACTGCTCATTTCCAAGAATTCCTGCATTTCCAACTGCCATTGAGGTGAATAACCTGGAACTGCCTGATCTTGCTTAAACTCAACAAATGGGAAGTTTTCTATATCATGGATAATAAATTTCATTTATATGACCTCATATTCTGTTTCATCTTGTCAGGAATTCATCTCTTTCCATCAAAAGATGAATTCCATCGATGTGCTATTTCAAAGATTTACGTTCAATCTGTACGGTATGTTCATTCCAGCCTCCACCTAATGCCTTGTAGAGGTTGACCTGATTATTCAGGCGTTCCAGGCGGGTCTGTATAAGTGCCTGCTGAGATGCATACAGAGTTCGTTGTGAGTCGAGGACTGCGAGATAATTATCTTCACCAGCATCAAAACGTAAGGTTGCCAACTTATGGGCATCCTGGCTGGCCGCAATCATTTGCTGCTGCGATTTGATCTGTTCATCTAGTGTGGACTTGCCAGCCAGCCCATCAGCAACTTCACGAAAAGCTGTTTGAATAGATTTGTCATAGTTGATGACTTCAATCTGCTTCATGATGTGTGAGCGATCCAGATTTGCCTGATTTAAACCTGCATTAAATATGGGCAAGTTAATCTTGGGCATAAAACTCCATGCACCTGTACCTGCATTAAATAGATTATCCAGACTGGAACTTGCCGTACCCGCCGAACCCGTTAGGGTAATGGATGGAAAAAATGCTGCACGGGCTGCTCCAATGTTTGCATTCGCAGCCTGAAGCTTATGTTCTGCGGCACGAATGTCTGGACGACGTTGAAGTAGATCCGATGGCAAACCAACTGGTATATCCTGCATAACAACCTGATCAGGAATTTTGGGGGACTGGTCCAATTGGGCCGCCAATTCCTGTGTTAATGGTGAACCCAGAAGTAACACCAGAGCATTACGATCCTGTGCAGTAATACGCAAGAATTTTGCATAATTGGTTTGTGCGGTGCGCAGTCCTATTTCAGCTTGACGTAAATCAAATCGGGTTGCATTACCAACATCAACAAGTTTCCTGGTCAAGTCATAGGATTTCTGCTGTGTCGCCAAAGTCGCCTTGGTTAAACCTAACGTTTCCTGATCGGCCTTATAGACCAGATAAGCATTAGCAACTGCGGATACCAGACTTAACTGTGATGCTGTCTGGACCTCTTTAGAAGCCAAATAGTTCTGTAAAGCCTGATCACTCAGACTGCGTACTCGGCCCCATAAATCGACTTCCCATGCGACCGAAGTAACACCAACCTGATACATGCGGGGGTTATAAGCAAGATCAGACGGTAAACGCTGACTGGCTGACTCTGCGGTAACACCCACATGCGGTAAACGGTCAGCACGACGAATACGATACTGTGCTTCTATCGCCTCAACATTTAAAGCTGTCACCTTAAAATCATGATTGTTTTTCAATGCATGATCGATGAGTTGGAGTAAGACAGGATCGGTATAAAAGTCACGCCAGCCAATATCGGCTGCGACTGTTTGCTTTCCATTGTTCACTTGCAGCCCTGGATAAGCCTCTCCTGTTGGATAGTGTTCCGACACAGGAGAGACAGGTCGCTCATATATGGGTGCCATTGAACATCCTGCAAGAATAGTGGCAGTGGTTAGTACACTCATTTTCTTGAGGAAGGTGTATCGGTTTAAATGAAGTGTTAAATTTTTCATTTTGAACCCTCCTGTACCAGTGCTTTGGCCTGTTCTCTACGCAGAATAAAATTACGAATGACGACATAGAAAATGGGTGTAAACAGCAAACCAAAGATTGTCACGCCCAGCATTCCAGAGAAAACAGCGATACCCATGGCATGACGCATTTCTGCACCAGCACCTGTGGCTAATACCAGTGGTATCACACCAGCAATAAATGCAATTGAGGTCATTAGAATCGGGCGTAATCTTAATCGGGCTGCTTCAAGTACTGCATCAAAAGGATTCAAACCCTCATCCTCTTTGGCTCGGGCAAACTCCACAATTAAGATGGCATTTTTTGCAGCAAGTCCCACCAGAACAACAAAGCCAATCTGGGTAAAGATGTTGTTATCACTACCAGTTACCCAAACACCTACAATCGCAGATAACAAGGCCATTGGTGCAATAAGTAATACTGCAAAAGGCATTGACCAACTGTTGTATTGAGCTGCAAGGAAAAGGAACGCCAAAATAATTGCTAGAGCAAAAACCATGACCGCAGTATTGCCTGTATTCTTTTCCTGATAGACCAGATCGGTCCATTCATAGGTCATACCTTGTGGCAATGTTTCCTGCACAATTTTTTCAATTGCGGCAGTTGCCTGACCAGATGAATAACCTGATGCAGCGTTACCACTAATATCGGCTGATGGGAAACTGTTATAGTGCATAACACGATCAGGGCCAGAACTACGCTTAATCGTGACAAAGGTCGAAAGCGGAATCATGTCTCCCGCTGCATTTCTCACCTTTAACAGATTAATGTTCTCTGGTTGCATACGGAATGGGGAATCTGCCTGAGCAATTACACGATAAGTACGACCAAACCGATTAAAGTCATTGATATAGATTGACCCCAGATTGATTTGTAGTGTTTCAAAAATATCGGTCAGTGGTACACCTTGTGACTTCGCTTTTACACGGTCAATATCAACTTCAATCTGTGGAGCATTTGCCTGGAAACTCGCAAGCATACCGACAAGTTCAGGCGTCTGAGAGGCTTTCGCCATAATCTCGCCCTGTACACGTGCCAGTGTTTCAAAGCCTAAACCAGCCCGATCTTCAATTTGTAGCTTGAATCCGCCCATAGAACCTAAGCCAGGTACTGGTGGTGGTGGAAAGATGCCCGCAAATCCGTCAGGAATCTGACTGAATTTACCCATTAATTTTCCAGCAATTGCTCCTGCTGATAATGAGGGGTCCTGACGAGCCTCAAATGGATCAAGCATGGCAAACATCAAGGCAGAGTTTGGTACATTGACTGGACCACTTGGTGTAAAGCCTGGGAATGCCATGACGCTTTCCACACCAGGTTCATTCAGTGCAATTTCCGTCATCTGTTTAACTACAGCTTCTGTGCGGTCTAAAGATGCGCCTGTAGGTAACTGGGCGATACCAACTAGATAATACTTGTCCTGTGCAGGAACAAAGCCTTGCGGCACTTTGTTAAAACCTAACCAAGTTAGGCCAAGAAAACCTACATACAAAATCAGCATGATGGCACTTAAACGTACCCCCTTGCGGACTGCACCTACATATTTGTCCGATGCCTTATCAAAGAACCGATTGAATCCTCTAAAGAACCAACCAAATAAGCGTTCGGTTAAATCACGTTTTTTATTTCCAGCTTGATGTGGTTTAAGCAAGATACCTGCTAAAGCTGGTGAAAGTGTTAAAGAGTTGATTGCAGATAAGATGGTTGAAATCGCAATGGTCAAGGCAAATTGGCGATAGAACTCACCCTGCAATCCTGTAAGAAATGCCGATGGAATAAATACAGCAGATAAAACCGCAGTAATCGCGATAATTGGCCCTGTCACCTCAGACATTGCCTTACGGGCAGCTTCTTTTGGTGATTCGCCTAATGCAATATGCCGTTCTACGTTCTCCACCACCACAATTGCATCATCGACCACAATACCAATCGACAGTACCAGTCCAAATAAGGTCAATGTATTTAGGGAGAAGCCGAAATAATACATAATTGCAAACGTACCAATCAGTGAAACGGGAACGGCAATTAAAGGAATAATGGATGCACGCCATGTTTGCAGGAACAGGATGACAACAAGCACAACCAGTGCAATGGCTTCTAACAGAGTGGTAATGACTGATTTCAAAGAAGCTTTTACGAAAATATTTGGATCATAAGGAATTTTATAATCCACACCGTCAGGGAAGCTTTTCTTCAATTCTGCCATCGTTTCACGGACTTCACTTGAAACATCGAGTGCATTGGCACCTGGTGTCATAAAGATTTGTAAGGCAGATGTTGGCTTACCATCCAGTAAAGCTCGCATGGTATAAGCATCAGAACCCAGTTCAATTCGTGCAACATCTTTCAGGCGTGTGATTTGTCCAGTGTCACCAGCTTTAACCACGATTTCACTGAATTGCTCTTCAGTGGTTAAACGTCCCAGCGTATTAACAGTAACTTGATAGGCCGATGTTGTATTTGGTTGTTGACCAACAGAACCCGCAGCAACCTGCATGTTTTGTTCACGAATGGCTGCAACCACATCATTGGCGGTTAAACCACGGGCAGCCACTTTTTCAGGATCAATCCAGACACGCATCGAATATTCACCAGCACCACCAATCTCGATATTTCCAACACCTGGTAAACGTGCAAGCTCATCACGCACATTTAACAGTGCATAGTTGGACAAATATAGTGGATCATGATTCTTGTTGGATGACACCAAATTGATGACCATGAGAATATCGGGTGAGGTTTTTTCAGTGACCACACCAATGCGTTGAACTTCTTCAGGTAAGCGTGGCAATGCACGAGAAACCCTGTTTTGTACCTGTATCTGTGCTTTATCAGGGTCTGTACCCTGTTTAAAGGTGACGGTCAGTACCATCTTGCCATCGGCTGCGGTTTGAGAACTCATATACAACATGTTCTCAACACCGTTCACGGCTTGTTCCAGAGGGGAGGAAACCGTCTCGGCAATGATTTTGGGGTTGGCACCAGGATAACTTGCCATGACCTGTACAGTCGGTGGTGTAATGGCTGGATATTCACTCAATGGCAGTTTAAACAGTGATAAAGCACCGAGAATGACGATCAGCACAGAGATCACGACCGCAAATATTGGCCGATTAACAAAGAAATGAGGGAAATTCTTCATGGCTTATTTCCCCTGTGCGGCACTTTCAGTCGGAGTAGGCGTTTGCATTGGAACGATATTTGGCTTGACCTGCATTCCTGGGCGAACCAGCCCTTTAATAATGACTTTATCGCCAGTTTGCAGACCACTGCTAATAATCCGCAATCCATCAACGACCGAGCCAAGTGTTACAGGCCTAAATTCAACCGTATTATTCGAACCAAGAACCAGAACAAAATTATTGCCCTGATCTGTACCCACCGCCTGATCATCTATCAGAATGGTGGACTGTTTATTTCCAGTGGTCAGCTTAACTCTGGCAAACATACCTGGTGCTAATTCACCTGAATCATTGGTAATAGATGCCCTAACCCGTAGCGTCCCTGTACGCTGGTCAATTTGAGTACTTACAAAGTTTAATTTCCCTGTATAAGGATAAGTTTCTGTATTTGCCAATCCCATTTCGATTGGCAAGTTGAATTGTCCAGATTTATTTTGTCCCTTTAGATTGAGAAAGGTTTTTTCATCAAGGTCAAAATAAACATACAGTGGATTGACGGAAACGATGGTGGTTAAGGCTGTGGCATTGCCTGTATTTCCACCTGCAATCAAGTTGCCACTGGTGACAAGAACACGGTCAATACGTCCTGAAATCGGTGCTGTAATATTGGTATAAGATAAATCGAGCTTCGCTGCACTGACGGCTGCCTGAGCTTCCTGTACCTGAGCCTGGCGGTTATTTTTGGTTGCCAGTGCATCGTCATAAACCTTATTGGAGACGGCACCACTTTCGACCAGTTTATTTGCTCGATTAAAATCCAGAACAGCCTGGCTGTACTGAACCTCTGCTGCTTTCAGTCGTGCCTGGGCTGTATTCAGAGCAACCTGAAAAGGTTCAGGATCAATTTTAAATAATACCTGTCCCTTACGAACATAACTGCCCTCGGGAACACTAACACTATTAATGACACCACCAACACGGGACTTGATTTCAACGCTTTGTGGTGCTGATAAGTAGCCTGTATATTCTGCGGTTGGGTTAAGTTCCCGTGTAATCACTTCCGCAACAGGAACTTGAGGGACTGGCATTTGAGCTGCGGCAGCTTGTGGATTGGGTGCATCTGGTTTATTCGTTGCTGTGTAGAGCAAACCACCAGATATAGCCACCCCCACTGCAACAGCAATTACTGTAATTTGTTTTTTCATGGTGCTTACCTTTCATGCAATGCTACAACACGCTCTCAATAAGGTTTCTGTAGCAGTTGCCTGTATGCTAGAGTTTCCAATAATTGGAAGATCAATAGATCAGCCTTAAAAATACATAACAAATTAACATATGTTTAATCATTCATATGTTTAGTGCTAAAATAACTTAAATATTGCTACTTGAATAGCAAATATGAATAAATGATCATATGTATATATTTTTAAGAAGAAAAAGGAGTGAAGAAAATGAGTGTTTGCTACATTACTCTGAAATATGCTTAGCCATATCCGATAGAACCTGACTTACATGAATATCATCTATTTCATAAAAGACTTGTTTAGCTTGACGTTCACCTTTGACTAAACGGGCTGAACGCAATAAACGTAGATTGTGACTGACCAAGGACTGGGATAAATCAAGGGCATCACTGATTTCACCTACTGAACTAGGTCCACGCATACAAAAAAGTAGAATTTTAAGTCGTGAAGCATCACCCAATAGCCGAAATGTTTCAGCTAAAGACATAATCTCCTCTTGAGATAATTCTGTAGGGTGATCTTTAAAACTCATATTTATACTTAAATTCCAGTCATTAGCGAAAATATAGATGTTTACATATTCTACCCTTGACCTTTCCATAATGGCAAGGTTTATGCTCTTAGCAACTGGATAAGCTCTATAGGTATATCTTATGGGAACAGCAACAAATAAGCTTTCTAATAATATGAAAGTTACATTAAAAATTGAAGGTATGACATGTGCCAGTTGTGTTGGACGTGTTGAAAAAGCCCTCAAAAAAGTTGATGGTGTACAGTCAGCCTCGGTCAATCTGGCGACAGAACGTGCAGATATTGTACTTGATCAGCCTGTGGATCGTCAGGTACTGGTTCATGCCATTGAACAGTCAGGCTATGACGTGCCTGCAAATAATATTGAATTATCAATTAAAGGCATGACCTGTGCCAGTTGTGTAGGTCGTGTCGAAAAAGCCCTTAAAGCCGTTGCAGGTGTAAAAGAAGCCAATGTCAATCTTGCAACTGAGCGTGCAACGGTCAGTGGTACAGCAAATGTCGATGCCTTGATTGCCGCAATTGATAAAGCTGGTTACGATGCCACAGAAATTCAGGCTTCTATTCCTGACCAGACAGAGCAGCTTGAGAAAAAAGATCAGGAACGTGCTGAACTTAAACGTGATTTGATTCTCGCCTCCCTGTTGGCTTTACCTGTATTTATTCTGGAAATGGGATCTCACCTTATCCCTGGTGTACATCAACTGATTGATCAAACTATTGGGATGCAGAATAGCTGGTATTTACAATTCATACTGACCACACTGGTTTTGGTTATTCCAGGACGAAGATTCTATCAGAAAGGTTTTCCTGCATTATTCCGTCTAGCTCCTGATATGAATTCTTTGGTCGCTGTGGGAACATCAGCAGCATATTTGTTTTCTATTGTTGCCACATTCATACCAAACATCCTCCCATCAGGAACGGTGAATGTGTATTACGAAGCGGCTGCGGTGATTGTCGCATTAATCTTACTGGGTCGTTTCCTTGAAGCAAAAGCCAAAGGGCGAACCTCTGAAGCAATCCAGCGTTTAGTCAGTTTACAAGCCAAAACTGCCCATGTTTTACGCAATGGTCAAATGGTGGATATTGCAATAGACCAAGTGGTTGCAGGTGACATTATCATTGTAAAACCAGGGGAAAGAATCCCTGTTGATGGTCAAGTCACGGATGGAAAAAGCTTTGTCGATGAATCCATGATTACAGGTGAACCAATCCCTGTGGAAAAAGGCATCGGCAGTGATGTAGTGGGCGGTACCATTAACCAGAATGGCACGTTGACTTTTACCGCTGTGGCGGTGGGTGGCGAAACTATGCTGGCTCAAATCATTCGTTTGGTTGAGCAGGCACAGGGTTCTAAAATGCCGATTCAGGCTGTGGTGGATAAAGTGACCTTATGGTTTGTACCTGCGGTGATGATTGCCGCAGTGCTTACATTCCTGGTCTGGCTGATTTTTGGTCCATCACCAGCCTTAACTTTTGCATTGGTTAATGCGGTGGCAGTGTTGATCATTGCCTGTCCTTGTGCAATGGGATTGGCGACACCAACCTCAATTATGGTCGGTACAGGTCGTGGTGCAGAGTTGGGAGTACTGTTCCGCAAAGGCGAAGCCTTACAACTGTTAAAGGATGCCAAAGTTGTTGCAGTCGATAAAACAGGGACATTAACAGAGGGTCATCCCGTACTGACTGACTTTGAAGTGACTCAATTCTTTGAGCGTGATTATGTCCTAGGCATGGTTGCGGCTGTTGAATCCCGTTCTGAACATCCGATTGCTAAAGCAATTGTTGATGCGGCAAAAAGTGAAAACCTGACTTTACCTAAAGTTGATACGTTTGATTCAGTCACAGGCATGGGTGTCTGTGCAACCATCAATGGTAATGAAGAAATCAATATTGGTGCAGACCGTTATATGGTTCAACTTGGTATTGATGTTGCTCCATTTGTTGCCACAGCTCAGCGTCTGGGTGATGAGGGTAAATCACCACTTTATGTTGCTGTCGATGGTGAACTGGCAGGAATTATTGCAGTTGCTGACCCAATCAAAACCACAACGCCAGCAGCGATTAAGGCTCTACACCAATTAGGTCTCAAGGTAGCAATGGTGACGGGTGACAATGCTCGTACTGCTCGGGCAATTGCCAAACAATTGGGTATTGATGAAGTGATTGCTGAAGTTCTACCAGAGGGTAAAGTCAGTGCGGTTAAAGAGCTGAAAGCAAAATACGGCAATATCGCTTTTGTGGGTGATGGGATTAACGATGCACCCGCTTTGGCTGAAGCTGATGTCGGACTTGCGATTGGTACAGGTACAGATGTTGCAATTGAATCTGCCGATGTCGTGTTAATGTCAGGAAACTTACAAGGTGTTGCCAATGCGATTGCCTTGTCCAAAGCAACGATTGGTAATATTCACCAGAACTTATTCTGGGCATTTGCCTATAACACCATGTTGATTCCTGTTGCTGCTGGTATATTGTACCCAGCCTATGGAATACTGATGTCCCCAATCTTTGCAGCAGGAGCAATGGCTTTGTCCAGTGTATTTGTACTTGGCAATGCATTACGTTTACGTCGATTCCAGCCACCATCCGTCAGTCAAGGCTAAGGAGGATATGATGAACATTGGTAAAGTCTCTAAAGCTTCGGGAGTTACCGCCAAGATGATTCGTTATTATGAGCAGATTGGCCTAATTCCTGCTGCGGGACGTAATAATGCAGGTTATCGCTCTTACTCAGCAAATGATGTTGAACGTTTAAAGTTTATCAAGCGAAGTCGTGAACTCGGTTTTTCAGTAGCAGAAATATCAGACTTACTTGATTTATGGAATAACCGCGGTAGACAGAGTGCTGATGTCAAACGCCTTGCTCAGGGTCATAGTGAAAAGCTGGAAGAACGTATCAATGACCTACAGCAAATGGCGAATACCCTCAAGGACTTAATCGACTGTTGTGCTGGTGATAATAGACCCGACTGTCCGATTCTTGAAGGCTTGCAAGAACCTCACAATGAAATAAAGGACGTTCACCATCATAACGACCTGCTTTCCGTTTCACCTTTAACCCGAAAGAAATAGCAATAGGATATAGGGAGAAGTAAAATTAATTTTACTTCTCCCTATTTTTTATATTTATAACTATGAACTAAAATATGTCATTTCTTTTAGATACTTACATTGTCAAATAACTGCTAATTTAACATCACAAACATTCCTAAATATTGAGCTTATAATTCATTGCCCACAAAAAAGCGACTCAATAGAGAGTCGCTTTATCATTTCGTCCGTTTTTAACGAGGAGGAAAACCAGCCTCGGTTAAAGCCTCAACGATTTGCTGCTGTGTTGCAGTTGTTTCAACTTTTACACTACGATTGGGTGGTTCGGTGATGACCTTTGCATTGGCATCTATTGCTTGAATTGCTCTGGTTACACCACGGGCACAGCCACCACAAGTCATATCTTCAACATGAAATTCCATATTTAACTCCACTATTACTATTCAGGATGTGTTTAATATAAACCTTGCCATAATTGTAAGGTCAAGCATTAAAAGTAAAATTAATGTCCCTCAGATATATAATTGACTGTGTACTTAGGTATTTCTACCTCCAAGTTTTCATCTTGGACCTTAACCTGGCAAGATAGTCTTGATTGGGCCGTAAGCCCCCAGGCACGATCCAGTAAGTCCGCCTCTACATCATCCATTTCTTCTAAACTGTCGAACCCTTTTTTCAGAACAACATGGCATGTTGTACATGCACCTGATAAATCGCAGGCATGTTCTATGGGAATGCCATGATCCAATAAACTTCGACATAAATTACTTCCGCTTTCAATTTCAAGTTCCGCACCCTCTGGACAAATCTTTTCATGCGGAATAACTATAATTTTTGGCATATAACATAATCCTCAATTCATCAAATTTATAGATAAAACAAGGGCTTTAAAAAGCCCCTCATTTAAAAGAATATCGAATAGAGAAGTATCTACTTATGTTTACTTAACCATTCATTCATCATCTTGATTTCTGATTCCTGGGCAGAGATAACATCTTCAGCAAGCTGGCGTACTTCTGGATCAGAACCATATTGAAGAACTACTTTTGCCATATCAATTGCACCTTGATGATGGGGGATCATGCCTCTCATGAAATCAACATCAGCATTTCCTGTAAATGGAACCATCATATCTGCGTGCATTTCATCATTGATCTTAATATATGCTTGAGTTGATGGGCTATCTTCATTTTTGCTGCCAGAATGATTTTTGTTTTTTGCCAACCATTCATTCATCATCTTGATTTCTGACTCTTGGGCAGAGATAACGTTCTCGGCAAGCTGACGCACTTCTGGATCAGAACCGTATTGAAGAACTACTTTTGCCATATCAACCGCACCCTGATGGTGAGGAATCATACCCAACATAAAGTCAGTATCTGCATTTCCCGTGAAATCAATACCCATTCCGCTGTGCATACGAGTATTTACTTCCATATAGGCATTTGTAGATGGATTATCTGTTTTAGCTGAACCATTCATATCATGGTGCATTGAATGGCTTTCATGTTTATTCTCACTCATTGAATTTTCCTTTGGAGCGTCAGAAGAGGAACACCCCGCACTAAATACAATCGCACCGATCATTAACATTGGAACAAAGTGTTTCATGGAGTTATCCTCTTACTACAATT
>NZ_GG665963.1:115103-122970 GCF_000156555.1 Acinetobacter sp. ATCC 27244 | reverse complement strand
ACTAACACCCCTAACCTGACGGTTAGGGGTGTTTTTTATTGCAACGAGAAAAATAAATTGGGGAAAATTACGGTATAACTATTGGGGAAAAGATAAAGCGTGATGTGAATATGCAAAATAATAATCTTGGTTCTTGGCAATCTAGCCTACAGACATTGGTTTATATTTTATTGTTTTTAATTCTCTTTGGATGGTTGTTGAAAATTGGGCAAGGCTTTCTATTGCCAATCCTTGTTGCGACGATAGCGATGTATATCCTTATCACATTAAGCCATTGGCTTGTGAAGTTTCCCGTTTTGAAATCTACGCCAGAGTGGTTTAGAAGGATATTGGTATTAATTAGTTTTATCGTGGTTATGGTTCAGCTTATTAGTTTAGTGATTACAACTGGACAGAAAATTTTGGCCAAGATGCCAATCTATGAAGCGAATATTGAACAGGTTTTTTTGCATGTAAACGCGTATTTAGGGTGGAGTGATAGTCCGGACTGGCAAATCTTTAGAGAAATGCTGATGAGCCAGATTAATCTTCAAAGTCTCATTACTTCGACACTTACTTCATTTAGTGCGCTGACAGGCATGTTTGTTGTCATTATTGTATATGCCTTATTTTTATTGAATGAGCGAGATCAGTTCGTTAAAAAATTAATGATTGCATTTCCAGATGGTAAAACTGAACAAACACGGTTATTGATTACGGATATTAATAAAAAAATTAGTGAATACCTTGTTGTTAAGACACTTATTAATTTGATTTTAGCAACGATTTGTTTTGTCATCCTTTGGGCTTGTGGTGTGGAGTATGCATTATTTTGGGCTTTAATTATTGGTTTGTTTAACTATATTCCATACGTTGGTTCTTTATTCGGTGTGATTTTCCCTGTTCTAATGACATTGGCTCAAACTGGTTCGCTGAAATTAACTATTTTGGTTGCAATTCTATTGACGGTTGCACAAATGTTTGTAGGAAATTTTCTAGAGCCACGTATGATTGGTAAACAAATCAATTTATCTCCGTTTGTTGTTTTGCTTTCCTTGTCTTTGTGGTCTTCATTGTGGGGAATCGCAGGGGCGATTTTAGCAATTCCTCTTACTTCAATTTTTGTAATTGTTTTGGAAGCATTTCGATCTACTCGCCCATTTGCTATTTTACTCATGCAGAATCCGAAAAATTACGATCAATCATAACCGTGATAATAGGGCTTAGATACTTACTAATAGGATTTGGGCTCTTATTTCGGATAAATATCTCAACGTTTTTGATAAATCATTATGGATAAAATTGATGTGTATTTTGCCAAGCGCTTGCTTGGTTTTTTCTTTTTTGATAAGGTAAAGCGCTTATAAATACTCTAATCGACTCAGAATTATTCAAGCTAGGAAGCAGAAAATGCAACTTAATCCGATCTACTATAATGAGCAACACCAAGCTTTTGCAGACAATGTACGTCGATTCGTGCAAAAAGAAATGGCACCATTTGTTAATGAATGGGATGAGGCTGAAACATTCCCTCGAGAGCTTTATAAGAAAGCTGCTGAGATTGGTTTGCTCGGTTTAGGTTTTGGTGAGGAATATGGGGGTATTCCGGATGCAGATCCTTTTTACTCGTTACTCGCTGGTGTGGAAATGGCGAAAGCGGCTTCAGGTGGTGTGCATATTTCGTTGATGGTACATACCATCGGTGCTCCACCAATCCAACACTTTGGTAGTGAAGAACTAAAAGCGAAAGTATTGCCAGATATTATTTCCGGCGAAAAGATTTCGGCTTTGGCAATTACAGAACCTGGTGGGGGGTCAGATGTTGCCGCTTTGCAGACCAAAGCAATTCGTGAGGGCGATTATTATATTGTTTCTGGTGAAAAGACCTTTATCACTTCTGGAATCCGTGCGGATTACTACACAGTAGCGGTGCGTACTGATCCCACCAAAACGGGTGCTGACGGTATTTCTATGCTGTTGGTTGATGCGCATAGTGAGGGCATTACTAAAACACCATTAAAGAAAATGGGATGGTGGGCATCGGATACAGCTCATCTACATTTTGATCAAGTTCGTGTTCCTGCATCGAACTTGCTGGGTAAGGAGAATGCTGGTTTTAAAGTGATTATGAATAACTTTAATATGGAGCGTTTTTTCTTGGGCGTGGTGGCTTATGGCTATGCGCTTGTCTGCTATGAAGAGGCATTAGATTGGGCACAACAGCGCAAAACGTTCGGTAAACGTTTAGTTGACCATCAAGTGGTTCGTCATAAGTTGGTTGATATGGCAACGCAATTGACGACAACACGCGCTTTGCTTGAAGAAACGGCTTGGAAAATGACTCAACCACAATTACAGGGTGCTGATTTGGTTGCTCAAATTTCCATGCTCAAGAATGTCGCAACACGAACCATGCAGTTTTGTGCGGATGCTGCTGTGCAGACATTAGGGGGAATGGGCTTTATGCGAGGAACTAAGTCTGAGCGTATTTATCGTGAAGTGAAGGTCAATATGATTGGTGGTGGTGCGGAAGAAATTATGAAGGACTTGATTAGTAAGCAATTGGGTTATTAAACTTTAATGGAGCTTATTGAATTGTCTCAATCCAGTAGGCTCCTTTTCCATTTGGATGGGTTGCAATATGCCAAACTGATGAATCCTGAGTATAAATGAAAAATTGAAACCCTTGATCCTGTAATTTCTGCTTTGTACCCCGAGTCGCATCGTTTATTTTAATTGGAACTGCACCATGATCGATAAAATAGTCTAAGTCGGTTGGAGATAAGGTAAATGAACCATGACCAATATTTAAATCAAGGTTATTTATTTCAATAATATTTTTTGTGCTTGGCGGTAAAATTGGAGGTAGCCAACCACGTTCAAAAGCATGTTCTGTTTGAGCATGCTGTAGATCTATAAATTTGGTTGTCACGATATCATTTGTACAACCGAACATTAGGCTGGAAAGTAGGATTATAATTGTACGTTGCATATATTCTGCTTATAAAATTGGCATCACTTTATTTGTTTATTTTAAAGCTTCAAATATTTCAATTACTAGAAGACTTGATATTTTTTATCTGTCCAATTCGAATTTAAAATCGCCCAACGCTCATGATCTTTCCATTCTTTACCACCAACACGTAAATATTGGCGTGAAAACCCTTCTTTAACAAAGCCTGCTCCTGCCACAAGACGAATGGAGGTGGAGTTTTCAGGTTGGATATTCGCTTCTAGTCGATGCAGGTTCAGTGTTTGAAAAGCTTCGTGTAAGACAAGTTGAAGTCCATGTCGCATATAACCTTGGCCTATATAAGGATAAAAGGCTTCATAACCTAAATAAGCTGAATGGAAGTGACCTCGAATAATATTCGAGATATTAAAGGTTCCTACAATTGCATGGTTCTCAGTTAAGCAGACAAAATAACGATGTTCTTGCTGTAGGTATTGTTCAAAATCTGTAGGAGGATATGTCCATGGTTGATGTAGATGAATACTATTTTGGTAGGCTTGTTTGATTTCAGCTAAATCGCTGAGTTGAGGTTTACGCAAATAGACTCGACTCATTTCAAAGCCATTTCCCAGACCATTTCAGTCAATTCATCAATTTTCACTTTACCTTCAGGTCGGTACCATGTGACTGTCCAAGAAATAGAACCACCGACTAAACGTCGCCAAATAAATGCATCATGTTTGACTTTGCCTAGAGCGCGTAATTTTTCAATCACATCAAGCCAGACTTGCTCATATTCATTACGCATTTTCAAAAGATAGTCTTGTTTTTCTTTAGATAGAGCAAACCATTCATGTACCAGCACCGCCATAGCCGCACCCGTATCACCAGTAATTGAGATTAATTCTGCTCTGATTAAATCACGCAATTGCTGTTCAGGATCATTTGAGCGTTCAGCTGCTTCTTTAAGCCGTGCAAAGTTATAAATAATGGTTTGTTCCATCACAGTAGCCAGAATGTCATCTTTACTTTTAAAGTGATGGAAGAGACTACCTGATTGAATACCAATAAATTCACCAAGTTGGCGAACCGTGGTTTTATCATAGCCTTGCTTGTAAAACAGATAGGCGGCACCTAAGAGCAAACGTCCACGTGGGCTATCGTCAAAACATACGATTTTAGGTATTTGCTCAATTGAAGTTGC
The DNA here is from genome assembly GCF_000156555.1 of Acinetobacter sp. ATCC 27244. Lineage (NCBI taxonomy): Bacteria > Pseudomonadati > Pseudomonadota > Gammaproteobacteria > Moraxellales > Moraxellaceae > Acinetobacter > Acinetobacter sp. ATCC 27244. The sequence goes on along the minus strand of NZ_GG665963.1, from coordinate 118,834 downwards.
GATCATGCCTGTCCGTCTATCCCGTCTTATCAAAGTGTATTGTAACAAAATTCATTTCATGAATTGTCTTATCTTTTTATAACAAGCATTTGCTTGAATTTGTCTGTTTTTGCTAATACAGCATATCATTCTGCACTTTACAAACCAAGCACTTGCTTGGTAATGTTGTGTTGTTTTTAATAATAATGAGAAAGCTCATGACAAGCGTCAAGCAGGATGACCAAAAGCCAGTAAAAATCGGATGTGCTTCAGGATTTTGGGGTGATACCAATACAGCTGCTTTTCAGTTGGTACATCTGAGTGATATTGATTATTTAGTCTTTGATTATCTATCTGAAATTACCATGTCAATCATGGCTAAAGCAATGATGACTGATCCAAATCATGGTTATGCATTAGATTTTGTTAGTCGTGTGATGTCTCCACTGATCAATAAAATTGCTGAAAAGAAAATCAAAGTAATCAGTAATGCAGGTGGGGTGAATCCCTTAGCTTGTCGTGATGCTTTACAAAAAATCATTGATGAAAAAGGCTTAGATTTAAAAGTAGCTGTGGTACTTGGTGACGATGTATTGCCAAAGCACACCGAACTACAGCAAAAAAATATCAAAGAAATGTTTAATGGTGAGCCTTTGCCTGCACATGTGGCGAGCAGTAATGCCTATTTAGGTGCTGTTGCTATTCGTGACGCTTTGGATTTGGGCGCGGATATTGTGATTACAGGTCGTGTTGTTGATTCGGCTGTGGTACTTGCACCGTTGTTGCATGAATACAAATGGTCATTGGACGACTATGACAAACTCGCACAAGGTTCATTGGCTGGGCATGTGATTGAATGTGGTGCTCAATGTACAGGTGGGAACTTTACCGATTGGCGTTTAGTACAAGGCTTTGACAACATGGGCTTTCCAATTGTAGAAGTCAGTGCAGATTCCTCTTTTGTTGTGACTAAACCACAAGGTACAGGTGGTTTAGTGTCGACTGCAACGGTCGCAGAGCAAATCGTTTATGAAATTGGCAATCCACAAACCTATTTACTTCCTGATGTGACAGCTGATTTTAGCCAAGTCCATTTAGAACAAGTGGGTGATGATCGAGTTAAAGTCACAGGTGCAACAGGTCGAGCACCAACTCAACAATATAAAGTGAGTGCCACTTATGCCGATGGTTATCGTGTTTTAGTCAGTTTCTTGATCGCAGGTCGAGAAGCGCCAGAAAAAGCACAAGCCATTGCCAATGCCATTATCAATAAATGTGAGCGTGTATTGGCTTTACGTTCTGTTCCTCCATTTACAGAAAAATCGATCGAAATTTTAGGTATTGAAAGCACCTATGGGGCACATGCACGCATTAAAGAAAGTCGTGAAGTCGTGGTCAAAATTGCAGTCAAACATATGTTTAAAGAAGCATGTATGTTCTTCGCTTCGGAAATCGCACAAGCTTCTACAGGTATGGCACCTGCATTAGCGGGCATTGTCGGTGGTCGTCCTAAAGCCTCAGCAGTGGTGAAATTGTTTTCTTTCTTGATTGATAAAGATCAAATCAAGGTTGAGGTTGATTTTGCAGGCCAGCGACATCCTGTTGAGATTCCTACTGGCTCAGCTACACAGAATTTCGCTCCCCATCCAACTGGCGAAGTCGCAACTTATCAAGGTGATGAAATCGAAGTGCCTTTGATTGAGATTGCTCATGCTCGTAGTGGAGATAAAGGCAACCATAGCAATATTGGTGTGATTGCGCGTAAAGCAGAATATTCGCCGTGGATTCGAGCGGCGCTCACTGAAGCAAATGTTTCAGACTATATGCAGCATGTTTTAGATCTAGAAAAGTCAAAGGTCATTCGTTATGAATTACCTGCGATGAATGCACTGAATTTTATGTTGGAAAATGCCTTAGGTGGCGGTGGGATTGCAAGTTTACGTATTGATCCACAAGGTAAGGCTTTTGCACAGCAATTGTTAGATATGCCAGTCAAAGTACCAGCGAAATTGTTAGAAAAATAAGTAAGGGATGTAAATCAAATGGGTTATCAATCAATTTTCAGAGCAGATGCATTTGACGACAAAGTGATTATCGTCACAGGTGGCGGCTCAGGTATTGGACGCTGTACAGCACATGAGCTGGCATCTCTAGGTGCTCAAGTTGTGATTACAGGTCGAAAAATTGAAAAGTTAGAAAAAACTGCAGCAGAAATTAGTGAAGATGGTGGAAAAGTCCATTTTATCGTTTGTGATAACCGTGATGAAGAACAAGTCAAAAGCATGATTGCTGAAGTCATTGAAAAATTTGGCAAGCTCGATGGTTTAGTGAATAACGCAGGTGGGCAATTTCCTTCGGCATTGGAAAATATTTCTGCTAATGGCTTTGATGCTGTGGTTCGCAATAATTTGCATTCTACATTCTATTTAATGCGTGAAGCCTATAACCAATGGATGGCTAAACATGGGGGCAGCATCGTCAACATGACTGCAGATATGTGGGGCGGTATGCCAGGTATGGGACATTCAGGTGCAGCACGCTCAGGTGTGGATAACCTGACTAAAACGGCTTCAGTAGAATGGGGTAAATCGGGTGTGCGCGTCAATGCAGTTGCGCCAGGATGGATTATTTCATCAGGTATGGACAACTATAGTGGTGACTTTGCCAAAGTAATCATTCCAAGTTTGGCAGGTAATGTTCCGTTAAAACGTATGGGTACAGAATCTGAAATTTCTTCAGCAATTTGTTATTTGCTTTCTGATGCAGCGGCTTTTGTTTCAGGGGTAACTTTACGTATTGATGGTGCTGCATCTCAGGGAACACGCATGTATCCATTGGCAGATGCAACCAATAGCCAGTCTTTTAATGGTTTCCATCGTGCTTTTATTCCAGAAATTTTTAAAGACAAAGCTGGAGAATAAGAAGAATGACCATTCTCCAATCTGAAATTGCAGTCGGTAGTGAGCAATATCAACAAAACCGTGAAGCTTTGTTGAATCAAATTGCGGAAGTACGTGCAGTACAGCAAAAGAGTATTGATAAATCTTATGCGGCTAAACCAAAGTTTGATAAGAAAGGTAAAATTTTGCCGCACGAACGTGTGCGCTTACTATTGGATGCGGATTCACCTTTTGTCGAGTTATGTGGCTTAGTCGGCTACAACATGCATGATGATAAAGATGGCTCAGAAGCGGGTGGCGGGATTATTGCGGGTTTGGGCTTTGTTAGTGGTGTACGATGCCTTGTCTCTGCAAGTAATAGTGCGATCAAAGGTGGCACTATGTCACCGATGGGTGTACAGAAAACCTTACGCTTACAGAAAATAGCACTTGAACAAAAACTACCGATTGTTACTTTAACGGAAAGTGGTGGGGCAAATCTTAATTATGCTGCTGAAGTATTTACCTATGGTGGTATGACCTTTGCCAATCAAGCACGGATGTCTGCGGCAGGGATTCCACAAATTTCAGTGGTACATGGTAATGCCACAGCAGGTGGAGCATATCAGCCTGGTCTGTCTGACTATGTGATCGCGGTGCGCAAACAAACCGAAATGTTATTGGCTGGTCCGCCATTGTTATTGGCTGCGACTGGTGAGGTGGCAACGGCTGAAGAGTTGGGCGGTGCTGAAATGCATACCCAAGTTTCAGGTGTAGCAGAATATTTGGCGGAAAATGATGCTGATGGGATTCGACTTGCCCGTGAGATTTTAGAGCATTTGAATTGGAAGGAACAAACCAATAGTCTAGATC
>NZ_GG665963.1:43724-114605 GCF_000156555.1 Acinetobacter sp. ATCC 27244 | reverse complement strand
CCGTGGCTCAATATCAACGGTTTCTTGGTGGTCTACATTGGGTTGAGCCTGGTGTACCATTTTGTTGAATTCTTGCATGGTTGCTTCAAGTGAAACATCTTCTTGTTCAATTGGTTTTGAGCCAAGCAGTTCCGTTAATTGATTGGTTGACCAAACCCAGTCTTCTGCTTGACCAGATAAGTGCTCTACTTGGCCTAAAAGTAACTCAGTAAGACCAGTTTGGCCAAAGCTTCCTGTTTCATCTAACTGTTTTAGCTCAGCAAGTTGTAAGGATAAAACCTCAGCAAGGCTCATTTCTAATTCAGTTGCGCTGAGCGTTGATTGGTTATGCGCGGAAGTGGTTAGGTGGCGTGTAATTTCTTGGATATACAGTGGATCAGAGGTTTGAACCTCTTGATAATGCTTCTGAGGATTTTGTTTCCAGAGACTAATCAAGCGACCCAGTGCGAGAGCATTGATCTCACTGATATACAGCAGTTTTTCTTGTTGAGAATATTGACTGAATAGTTGCGGTTTTTGAATTTTAATTTGTTCAGCAAAATATTGAACTAAGTCAAAGGCCATTATATATATCCTCAATTAATCTAAAATTCTAAGCGAAGGTTTTTTCTTAGTTGTTTCAGCTTTTTGTTGTGATTCTTCGTTTGCAGTGCTGATTGTGTCTTCAATATCAGCATACTCAGAAGGATCGAAAAATAAACCTTGGCCGTTTTCTTTTGCATAAATACCGAGTACAGCTCGGATAGGCACGTAAATTTCTTTGGCAACACCGCCAAATCGTGCAGAAAAAGTAATTGCTTCATTGCTGATATGCAATTGATGGACGGCATGAGGTGCAAGATTTAAAACAATTTGACCATCTTTAACAAATTGTAGTGGAACATCAGTATGCGGTTGAGTTGCATCAACCAATAGATATGGCGTGAGTTGGTTATCGCAAATCCATTCATAAATGGCACGAGCAAGATAGGGGCGTGTAGGGGTAAACGTTATTTGCTCAGACATAATTAAAAACTTATTAAATCGTAGAAATCAATTTATTGTAGCTGTTTTTTTCTTGAGCTGTCATTGATTTAATGAAAGATGGGCGGCTAAAGATACGATGACAATACAAGAAAATTGGTCGACAGTGTTGTTGAGGTAAATCTATTCCCATACTTTTGAGTCTTAGGAAGATCGGTGCAAGCATACAGTCCAAGATGGAAAATGTTTCAGACATAAAAAAGGGATAGTGTTGAAATAATGGTGTAAGTGAAATTAAGGTATTCCTCAATTCCTTTTGTGCTTGTTGTTTTTGAGCTAAATCGAGGGTATCCGCATGTCTGAGCATATGATCAACGAGCTTAAACCAGTCTTGTTCAAAACGCCAAATATATTGGCGCTGTTCTGCTCTGGCCATCGGGGCATCAGCATAAAGCTTATTTTGACGATAGCGATCATCTAAATATTCAGCAATCACAGGTGCAGAGAAGAGTTTGAGGTTCTGCTCTATTAGCATTGGGAGTTGATTGTACGGGTTAAGATCGGCCAAATCTTCATCTTCATGATCAGTAAGAATCAGATGATATTTGATCTGCTTTTCGGCGAGTAATAAACGAATCCAGTGAGAACGGAAATCATCTGCGTGACTATAAAGGGTGATGCCCTGAACTGGTGTATTTTCAACCGATGACATATGACAAAGCTAGAGATATAAACGCTTTAGCATACTAAAAAAACGTAGAAAAAGCATCCATGAGATTCGACCCAAGTGATAAATAAAAAACCTCGGAATAATCCGAGGTTTTGGTCCAATTCGTAAAACGATTAACGTTTAGAGAATTGAGGACGCTTACGAGCTTTACGTAAACCAAGTTTCTTACGTTCAACTTCACGAGCATCACGAGTAACGAAACCAGCTTGACGAAGAGCAGGTTTTAAAGTTTCGTCTGCAGCGATCAACGCACGAGTAATACCGTGACGAATTGCGCCAGCTTGACCACCGATACCACCACCTTTAACAGTGATGTAAAGGTCAAACTTTTCAGTAACTTCTAAAAGTTCTAAAGGCTGACGTACAACCATACGAGCAGTTTCACGACCGAAATATTGCTCTAAAGTACGATTGTTGATTACGAGTTTGCCTGTACCAGCTGATAAGAAAACACGTGCAGTTGCGGTCTTACGGCGACCTGTACCATAATTAGTAGCCATGTGCTGTATCCCTTAGATGTCCAAAACTTGTGGCTGTTGAGCAGTATGAGGATGCTCGCTACCAGCGTACACTTTCATTTTTTTGATCATTGCATAACCAAGAGGACCTTTTGGCAACATACCTTTAACAGCTTTTTCTAAAACAGCTTCAGGTTTGTGAGCAATTAACTTCTCGAAGTTAGTCTCACGGATACCACCAGGGAAACCAGTATGGCGATAATACTTTTTATCAAGTGCTTTGTTACCAGTCACTTGAATGTTCTCAGCATTGATAACAACGATGTAGTCACCAGTGTCAACGTGAGGAGTATAAGAAGTTTTGTGCTTACCGCGTAAACGACGAGCGATTTCAGTCGCGAGGCGACCTAAAGTTTTGCCAGAAGCATCAACAACATACCAGTCATGTTGAACTTCAGCTGGCTTAGCGCTGAGAGTTTTCATTAAACCACTACCTATTATAGTTGGTTTGGACGGTGAAATCTGTCCAAACAAAAGGAGACCGAATTCTACATTAATTTATAAAACGGCACAACAAAAAATCATGCGAGAAGCATTATTTTGCTGCAAAGTGACTGATTTGGTCAACAACAAGACCATAATTTGAGCTTGTACTGTTTCGCTTGTGATAGGGGATAGTTTGACTTATTATTTTTATTAATTATTTGAAATAAATAGAAGTATTTACATGTTCTTTTGGGGATCTGGATGAGATTGTCGTTTTCTACAAAAATTGTTGTAGTGACTTTATTAATAGGTGTTTGTTCTACACAGACAAATGCACGACGACTTTATAAATGGGTGGACCAAAGCAGTGTGACCAACTATTCAGAGTTTCAACCTAGGGAAGGGACGACTAAAAAATTAGAAGTATTAGAAAGTCGAGGGAGTGATTATGTTGATCCAATGATGGCTGTCACGGCCGAGATGAAAGCAATCGAAATACCTGTAGACCTGATTACACCACAAGACCAAGTAACAATGCGTCCATCGGCCACTCTTCCGCAATCGCAACAACCCCCGACTCAAACAGTAGTGAAGCAGGGAATGTTGGCTCCGGCATATACTCAGCCTAATACCACAGCTGCTGTAATTCCTCTGACTGAGAAAAAAGAGATTCAAGTTGCACAAACAATAGCTGTGATTGAGAAAAAAGAAATCACGATCAATCCTACTCTCGATAAAGTAAATAATGCAGGGGGAATTGCAGAGAAGAAGGCGGATTTGGCAGTAAGTGTACCCGCTGAAAGAAAACCACAGGCTACCATTAATCCTTGGACACGTGCGCCAAGCTTTGTCCCGTCAAATTTAGTGCCTCAGAATCTCACTAAAACGACAACCAGCCCTTAATTTGAATATAAATAAAGGCTGAAAAACTACAGCTGATTTTAGATTTTCGCTACACTAAGAAAAGTATCAAATGATCGGCGAAAAATATGCTTCCTTTATATGTCACTTCTGGTGAACCTGCAGGAATAGGACCTGATATCTGTTTGGGCTTGGCCGAACGAGTAGATGAGCGTCCTATTGTCATTTTAGCTGATTTGCAGATGTTACAGCAGCGTGCTGATCAATTAGACCTTGTTGTCGAGCTTACTCCATACCAAGGTCAATCAACATCTAGTCGAAAAGGTCAGCTATTCGTTGAACATGTCCCATTGATAGAGACTGTAATTGAAGGACGATTAAATCCAATAAATTCAGGTTATGTCTTAGAACAATTACGACGTTCAGCTGATTATGCGATGTCAGGTCGAAGTGTTGGCGTAGCAACAGCACCTGTGCAAAAATCCATTATTAATGAAGCAGGTATCGCCTTTAGTGGGCATACTGAATATTACCAAGAGTTCGCAGGTGTTGATCGTGTCGTTATGATGTTGGCGACTAAAAGTTTGCGTGTCGCCTTGGTAACGACTCATTTGCCGTTACGTGATGTGCCAGATGCAATTACTCAAGAGCGTTTGCATCAAGTGATTGACATCTTAATTCACGACTTAAATCAAAAGTTCAAAATCGCGTACCCCAAAATTTTAGTCTGCGGTTTAAATCCACATGCGGGTGAGGATGGTTATCTTGGACGAGAAGAAATTGAGGTGATCAATCCTGTGTTGGAAGCGTATCGCGTGCAGGGCGTGAAGATGAGTCTAAGTTTGCCCGCAGACACTTTGTTTACACCCGAAAACTTGAAAGATGCAGATGCAGTTTTAGCGATGTATCACGATCAGGGCTTACCTGTGCTAAAATCTCAAGGCTTTGGTGAAGCTGTAAACATTACATTAGGCTTGCCATTTATTCGAACCTCTGTCGATCATGGTACAGCACTTTCTCTTGCAGGCACTGGACAGGCTAAAGCTTCAAGCTTACATGTTGCAGTAGATTTAGCACTAGATTTGGCTCGTTAGTGACTCACGAGTAAATTATTCACGTTGGAATTATTATGTATCAAATTAATGCCCTAAACCCTAAAGATGAAGGGCATCAGGCTCGAAAACGTTTTGGTCAGAACTTTTTACATGATCAGCGTGTGATTGCCAAAATTGTACGCTCAGTGAATCCGCGTGCGGGCGAAAATATTGTTGAAATTGGTCCAGGATTGGCTGCATTGACATCTCCGCTGATTGGTGAGTGCGATGCTCTGACTGTGGTTGAGCTGGATCGGGATTTGGCGGCGGGTTTGCCTGGGCGGGTACCGCATCCTGAACGTTTGACGATTATTGAAGCTGATGCTTTAAAGTATGATTTCACTCAACTGTTTCAAGATGGTCGCCCATTGAGAGTCGTGGGTAACTTACCATACAACATTTCAACGCCATTATTATTCCATCTCTTAGAGTTTGGTGACAAAGTCAAAGACATGCATTTCATGTTGCAAAAAGAAGTGGTTGATCGCATTACGGCAGTGCCTAACACCAAAGAGTATGGTCGTTTATCGGTAATGATTCAGTATTATTGTAAACCAACATTTTTATTTGAAGTGCCACCGGGATCATTTAATCCGCCGCCAAAAGTGACGTCAGCAGTTTTCCGTTTAGAGCCGTATGAAACTAAGCCAATTGTAGCGAAAGATGAGAAAGCGTTGGCTCGTCTTGTGAGCCATGTGTTTACACAACGTCGAAAAACTTTGCGTAACAGTTTAAAAGGCATGCTGGCTGATGATGGTTTTGAAAAAGCAGGTGTTGATCCGATGGCGCGCCCAGAAACTTTGAGCTTGGCTGACTTTGTTGCCCTGTCTGACCAGATGGTGTCTTAATGTCAAAACGCTATAACTATGTGATTGGTGATGTACAGGGGTGTTTTGCTGCACTCAAAGCCTTACTCAAAGAAATTCGTTTTGATTCTGACCAAGATTTTATCTGGTTTACGGGAGACTTGGTTGCACGTGGTGAAGATTCGGTTGGTGCTCTACGCTTTATAAAAAAACTGGCGGATCGTGGGGCTGCTGCAACGATTTTAGGAAATCACGATCTATCATTAATTGCTTCTGCACGTGGTTTCAAAAAAATCAAAGCCAAAGATCGAGTTCAGGATGTGATTGATGCGATTGATGGAGATGAACTAATCGATTGGTTGCGTAAACAACCGTTATGTTTATTTCCAAATGCTGAAACGATGTTGACGCACGCGGGAGTACCTTGTATTTGGTCAGCAGAAAAAACCGCTGAACTTGCACAAGAGGTACAAGATGCGGTTGGTCATGAAGATTTGATGGTCTTAGATGCATTCTTAGCTGAAATGTTTGGTGCTCAACCTGATCTTTGGTCTGATGATTTGACGGGTATGGCTCGTTTGCGTTGCATTACCAACTATCTAACTCGTATGCGTTTAACGACCGCAGAAGGTCAGTTAGAGTTTGAGTTTAAAGAGGGCTTGGATGCACCAATGCCTGAAGGTTACAAGCCGTGGTTTGACTATGAAAGTCAAGCTGCTAAGACACATCACCTCGTCTTTGGTCATTGGGCTGCTTTGCATGCAAAACGCATCAGTGATGATATTCAAAGTGTTGATGGTGGGTGTGTTTGGGGGCATCAGTTGGTGGCTTACCGTTTAGAGGATCAACAGTTATTCGCTGTTGAAAATCCATGGATTGAGTCGTGAGCATCTGATGCTTAGGTTCAATTGAAATATCGATAGAATCTGATCTGGTTGGGATGATCAAATTGTGCTTTGCCTGAATAGGGTGAGGCATTTTTTATTTTAGGGTTGTCAAAAAACTGTCATCTATTGATCATTAAAGTGTCAAAAAATATTTTTATGCTTAAAGCATGAAAATAACGACACAAATGGATGGCGATATGCAAAGTACATACGCGACATCTCTATTAAAGCAAGAACAGTTTCCTGAAAGTTTGAAATTTTACTTTAAAAGGAAACATTTCAAAGATCAACAAGATCAATTGTCTGAACTTCAAGACCTTGTTCGCCCTCGTTTGAGAATTGCAATTGTGACTGAAACATGGCCACCAGAAATTAATGGAGTCGCGATGTCGATGATGCAATTATGTCAGGGCTTACAGCGTCTCAGTCATAAGATTTTACTGGTTCGCCCTGTACAGAAAAATGTCTGTACTGAGTTTCATCCAGATCAGGAATGCTTGGTGTTTTCACAACCTGTGCCGAAGTATCCAAGCGTTCAATTTGGTTGGCCACAATATCTCAAAGTGTCTAAAGCATTTGAAAAGTTTGCGCCAGATGTGGTGCATATCGTGACGGAAGGGCCTTTGGGTTTAACTGCATTACAAGCCGCAAAATCTAAAAAAATTGCTGTATCAAGTGGTTTTCACTCCGCTTTTCATGATTTTAGTCGATTTTTTGATTTGGCATTTTTAGTCAAACCTATTCAACGTTATCTCACTTGGTTTCATAACAGTACCGATGTGACGTGTGTACCTAGCCAATATACAGAGCAAGCTCTGCGTGGTTTTGGTGTGACTTGTCCGTTAGTTGTTGTTGGACGTGGAGTGGATACAGCAAAGTTTTCACCCAAACATCGTTCGCAACAGTTGCGCCAGCGATGGGGTGTGGATGCTCATACGCGAGTCTTGTTATATGTCGGTCGTCTCTCACCTGAAAAAGAAGTGGATGTTCTAATTAAGAGTTTCCATGCACTACGGGCTCAACAAGGTACTAATTTTAAATTTGTCATTGTTGGTGATGGTCCAGATCGCGCTCGCTTAGGGAAATTAGCTCAGTCCAATGATGTGATCTTTACGGGAAGTCTAAGTGGTCGTGAGTTATCAGAAGTTTATGCCAGTGCCGATGTTTTTACCTTTGCTAGCCAAGCCGATACCTTCGGGAATGTTGTGCTTGAAGCAATTGCGAGTGGACTGCCTGTGGTCGCTTATGACTATGTCGCTGCTCATCAACATATCAAACATGATGTTACAGGATGGTTGAGTCCACTGGGACATACCACTGATTTGATCCAATCGATTTGTCATTTACCTGCGCTCCCACAGCTTAGACAAATGGGGTTGCTTGCCAGTGAAAGCGTGCAAGAAACCAGTTGGCAGTTTCCTGTACAACAATTAGAACAAGCACTTTATCAAGTTGCCAAGGAGTCTCCGATGACTTCTAGCTAACGATTCTCATATAGGAGAAGATTATGAAATTTGAAAATGCAAAAATAAAAATACTTGATCTTGATTTAAAAGGGTGTTTATACCTAAATCATCTCTCACATTCACAGCGTGTTGCCTTGTTTTTTAAAACGATCAGTCGTTTAGGTGATGGGCCATTTTGGTACGTTATGTTGCTATCTGTATGGGCAACACAAGGTCTGGCATACGGCTTACAGATTCTGTATTTAATTCTCGCTGGTTCTGTTGGAACCTTGATTTATAAGTTTTTAAAACATAAAACCACACGACCAAGACCTTATCAGGTTCATCAGGTCATTGTACTCGGTGAGCGACCATTGGACCATTTTAGCTTCCCATCGGGACATACTTTACATGCGGTGATGGTCACGATTGTATTGGGTTATATACAGCCTGTACTGTTGATTTTGATGCTCCCATTTACGATCTTGATTGCCTTGTCGCGGATGGTACTGGGTTTACACTATCCAAGTGATGTGATTGTCGGCGCAATCATTGGTGCCTCAGTTGCAAGTGCGGTCATTTTACTGGCACCGAGCTTGAATATTATTTTGTAGTGAATCTAGGGAATAGGGCTATCGTTCAAATCGAATGATTTGTTAAAGTACGGGATAATCCTATTTTTTATTCAGGTTGTCATATGGGCTTACGTTGGACAGATACGATCGATATCGCAATTGAATTGGTTGAGGCACATCCTGATGTCGATCCGCAATGGATTCGTTTTACTGATTTACATGCGTGGGTATGTGCATTGCCAGACTTTAATGATGATCCAAACAAATCAACTGAAGGCTTATTAGAAGCGATTCAAATGGCATGGTTGGACGAAGTTCGTTAGAAATTCATCTGAAATCGTGGAACTTTTACAGATTCCAGCTGATTATTGGCGATGACATCGGTATAATGCGGCAAATTTTTTAATGTTTAGACCATAATGGGAGCCAATCATGGCGATTGAACGTACTTTATCTATTGTTAAACCAGATGCAGTTTCTAAAAACCACATCGGCGATATCTTTGCTCGTTTTGAAAAAGCGGGTTTAAAAATCGTTGCAACTAAAATGAAACACCTTTCTCAATCAGATGCTGAAGGTTTCTATGCTGAGCACAAAGAACGTGGTTTCTTTGGTGATTTAGTTGCTTTCATGACTTCTGGTCCAGTTGTTGTTTCAGTTCTTGAAGGTGAAAATGCAGTTCTTGCTCACCGTGAAATCTTAGGTGCGACAAACCCTAAAGAAGCTGCACCTGGTACGATCCGTGCTGATTTTGCTGTAAGCATCGATGAAAATGCTGCTCACGGTTCTGACTCAGTTGCTTCTGCTGAGCGTGAAATCGCTTACTTCTTTGCTGATAACGAGATCTGCCCACGCACTCGTTAATCCAAAGTATTCAAGCCAGATAAGTGGTATACTACTTATCTGGTTTTTTATTTTTTATAAATTGTGTTGTGTAAAGAATACACAGCATATTTAGCGCTGATATTGTTTAGGTAAATGTTCATGAGTTCTGCAGTGGTCGTTTCATCCGAAAATTTAGATGAAAAACAACAGTCTGTTTCTATGCCTGTGGTTCATGCTGCTGACAATAAAGTCAATTTACTGGGCATGTCACGTGCAGAATTAGAAAAGTTCTTCGAAGACTTGGGCGAAAAAAAGTTTCGCGCTGGTCAGGTGATGAAATGGATTCATCAATATTTTGTTACTGATTTTGCTGAGATGACCAATATCTCAGGTAAGTTACGTGAAAAATTAGAAAAAATTTGTGAAATCAAAGCACCTGAAGTGGTACATCGCAATTACTCAAAAGATGGTACCCGTAAGTGGGTGTTCCGTGTTGGCGATGGCGAAGGTTCTTTGGTTGAAACCGTCTTGATTCCTGCCGAAGATAAAACTGGCGCACGTAAAACCTTATGTATCTCGTCACAAGTTGGTTGTGCACTGGATTGTTCGTTCTGTTCAACAGGCAAACAAGGTTTTCAGCGTGATTTGACACCAGCGGAAATTATTGGTCAGCTTTGGATGGCAAACTATTCCTATATGGAAGAGGTGCCTGTTGCTGAGCGCGAACGCACGGTGACCAATGTCGTGATGATGGGGATGGGTGAACCATTACTCAATTATGATGCGGTATTGAGTTCAATGCAGTTGATGTTGGATGACTTTGCTTATGGCATGTCAAAACGTCGTGTAACCTTATCCACCTCTGGTGTAGTGCCAAAGATTGACCAATTGGCGCAAGATATTGATGTGGCATTGGCAATTTCATTACATGCACCGAATGATGAGCTGCGTAATGAATTGGTACCGATTAATAAAAAATATCCATTACAACAATTGATCGCTGCATGTCAGCGTTATTTAGCAAAAGATGGCAATGAAAGTGCGCGCCGTCATGTCACCATTGAATATGTGATGTTAGATGGGGTCAATGACCAGCCAGAGCATGCGCAACAGCTACTTAAATTGTTAAAAAATTTACCAAGTAAAATCAATCTGATTCCATTTAACCCTTTTCCGCATGCGCCATATGGTCGTTCAAGCAGAAATCGTATTATTGCATTCCAAAAAACTTTGTCTGATGCAGGATTTGTGTGTACGATTCGTCAGACACGTGGTGATGATATTGATGCGGCGTGTGGTCAATTGGTAGGGCAAGTTGCTGACCGGACTCGTCGTGCTGAACAATGGAAAAAGAAAGTGGCGCAGCGACAAGAAATTTTGCGCACACAAGGATAAAACTTGGGGACAATGCGTTGAATACAACTCGACTAAAAACGACCATAGCGATAACAGTTGTACTTATGGCAGGTGGCTTGACAGCTTGCCAATCGACACCATCTACGAAAGATCCAGAGAAAGCTGTTCAGGTTCGCACCCAATTGGCTGCGGAATATATTCGTACGCGTGATTTGGACTCTGCAAAACGTTCACTTGACCAAGCATTGAAACTTAATTCCCGTGATGCAAATGCCAATATGATGATGGGTATTTTGCTGCAACAAGAGGGAAGTAAGCTCAATATGGAAAAAGCAGATGCTTATTTTAAGCGAGCGATTTCATCTGAGCCAGACAATGCTCAAGCGCGTAATAATTACGGTACATACTTATATCAGATGCAGCGTTATAATGAAGCAATTGAGCAGTTCACGCGTGCTGGTGCAACCTTAGGTTATGATCAACGATTTCAATCACTGGAAAACTTAGGGCGAATCTATTTATTATTGGGCGATGTGACGAATGCTGAAAAATCATTCAAACAGGCGCTGCAAGCAAATCGAAATGCAACCATTTCAATGTTAGAGTTGTCGGAAATTTTCTATTTGCAACAAAACAATAGAGATGCATCCCAGTTATATGAACAATATGTTCGTAGCGTGGGACAGCGCAACCAAGGTGCTAGAGCACTTTGGATCGGGATACGCATTGCTCGAGCGAATGCGGATCAGTTAGGAATGCAAGTGTTAGTCAACCAATTACGCGCTTTATTTCCTGATAGTCCAGAATATCAACGTTATTTGCAATTACAGTACAGTACTGAGGCCGTATGGAAATAAATCCAAATTCACATCAGCCAACTGGCTCAACCTCGCCATCGTCAACATTGGGAAATATTCAACGACCTGGTGAGTATTTGCGTCAAATTCGTATTGCACAAAAGAAAGAACTTGAAGAAATTGCAAGCGTATTGAATATGCCAGTCAAAACGTTGACAGCATTAGAGCAGGATGAATATACCGCTTTGCCTGAGGCGACGTTTATTAAGGGCTATTATCGAGCATATGCGAAATGTTTAAATGCTGATGCGAGCGCGATCATTCAACGTTTTGACGAAATATATGCCAATGATACGGGGCTTAAAGCAAGCCATGCCTTGAATAATTCACCAATTAAAACCATGGGTAAATTGGCGGGTTCAAAAAGCGTACGTAATCGTAAATGGTTAAAACGTCTGGTGATTTTGGCTGTTGTTTTATTGCTGGGTTGGTTGGCTGTTATGGCTGTACAAAACTGGTCATCGAGTAGCAGTAAAGATGATGTCGATATTCCTAAGATTACCAATTCAGATATTGAAATTTTACCGATGGCAAACACATCTGTGGCATCGGGAGATCAGTTAGTATTGAACTTTAGCCGTCCGACATCCATTAATATTGTTGATGCAACAGGTAAAGTCCTTGCGACTGGTCGCCAAGCGTCAACATTAAATTTGAGTGGCGAATCACCATTTCAAATTCGCTTAGATGATGCGACTGCCGTAACATTAAGTTTGAATCAAGAACAGATTTCATTGCGTCCTTATACAGTGAATGGTAAAGCTGAATTCCGTTTATCTCGCTAATGCTAAATAGGTAGCTATACGATGATCGTGAACCCAATTAAGCGTCGTCCAACACGAAAAATCCGTGTGGGGTCGGTCTATGTCGGTGGTGATGCTCCCATTAGTGTGCAGAGCATGACCAATACTGAAACCTGTGATGTCGATGCAACGGTTGCACAAATCCAGCGCTGTGCAGATGCAGGTGCGGATATCATGCGTGTTTCTGTGCCATCGATGGAGGCAGCGGAAGCATTTGGTGCTATTCGTAAACGTGTTTCTGTGCCTTTAGTTGCTGATATTCATTTTGATCATCGCATTGCGTTAGCGGTCGCTGATTATGGCGCTGATTGCTTGCGTATCAATCCAGGAAACATTGGTTCGGATCAAAAAGTGCGTGAGGTGGTTGCAGCGGCAAAGCATCATGGGATTTCGATTCGTATTGGTGTAAATGGCGGCTCTTTGGAAAAAGACCTGCAAATCAAATATGGCGAACCAACTGGGCAGGCGTTGCTTGAGTCTGCGATGCGTCATATTGATATTCTAGATCGCTTAAATTTCCATGAGTTTAAAGTGAGCGTGAAAGCATCAAATGTTTTTTTAACCATGGATGCTTATCGTTTGTTGTCACAACAGATTGATAACCCATTGCATCTCGGTGTAACTGAAGCAGGGATCTACCGTACCGGTACTGTGAAATCAGCGATTGCGCTAGGTGGGCTGTTGATGGAAGGCATTGGTGATACCATGCGTATTTCCTTGGCTGCTGAGCCTGAAGATGAGATTAAAATCGGTTTCGATATTTTAAAATCATTGGGCTTACGTTCGAATGGCATTAACTTTATTGCTTGCCCAAGCTGTTCACGCCAAGAGTTTAATGTGATCCAAGTGATGCAAGCTTTGGAAGAGCGTTTAGAGGATATTCGTACTCCGATGGATGTATCGGTTATCGGATGTAAAGTGAACGGTCCTGGTGAAGCTAAAGAAGCTGATATCGGAATTGTAGGCGCATCACCGCGTTCGCTGGTCTATCGAAATGGTGAAAAAAGTCATTTAATTGACACCAATCAGTTGGTTGATGAAATTGAAACAATGGTTCGTCAACGTGTTCAAGAGCTTGAAGAAGCCAAATCTAAAGAAATTATTCGTAGTTCATCATGAGTTCAATCGTCGCTATCAAAGGTTTTAATGACATCCTTCCAACGCAAACTGCGGCTTGGAGAAGTCTAGAACAACAATTGGCATCTTTAATGGATGCTTATGGTTATCAGCAAATCCGTTTGCCTATCGTTGAGCAAACAGGTTTATTCAAACGTGCTATTGGCGATGCGACTGATATTGTCGAAAAGGAAATGTATACCTTTTTCGATAAGGGAACACCACCAGAGTCATTGACCTTACGTCCAGAAGGGACAGCGGGTTGTGTACGTGCAATGTTAGAACACAACTTACTTCGTGGCGCTGCGCCACGAGTATGGTATGTGGGACCCATGTTCCGTTATGAAAAACCGCAAAAAGGGCGTTATCGTCAATTTCATCAATTCGGTGTAGAAACTTTTGGTGTTGCAACGCCTGATATTGATGCTGAAATTATTCTCATGACAGCACGTTTGTGGAAACGTATGGGAATGGCGGAAAATGTGCGTTTAGAATTAAACACTTTAGGTGAAACGGATGAGCGCGCTGAGTATCGTGCCGCATTAGTTGAGTTTCTGAATCAACATAAAGATCAGTTAGATGACGACTCACAACGTCGATTAACCACTAATCCTTTGCGCATTTTGGATTCTAAAATCGAATCAACACAAAAGATTTTAGAAAATGCACCTAAATTGCATGATTTCTTAAAAGAAGATTCGCTCAATCATTTCCAACAACTACAGCAATATTTAACTGATGCTGGCGTTGAGTTTGTGATTAACCAAAAGTTAGTACGTGGTTTAGATTACTACAACAAAACGGTATTTGAGTGGACGACCACCATGTTGGGCTCTCAAGGAACAGTATGTGCAGGCGGTCGTTATGATGGTTTGGTCGGTCAGTTAAAAGGTAAGCCAGATCAATCCGTACCTGCGGTTGGTTTCGCGATGGGAATGGAGCGTTTGCTGCTATTACTTGAGCAAGTAGCGCAGACCAAAGATACGCGTGATTGTGAAGTGTTCCTATTGGCAGAGCCAGCATATCAAGCTAAAGCATTGGTATTGGCTGAGCAAATCCGTGACCAGTTAGAAGCTGCGAATAGCACGATTCGCCTCAAAACTGGTTCTCAAGGTAGCATGAAAAGCCAAATGAAGAAGGCGGATCAATCGGGTGCTGTTTATGCTGTGATTTTGGGTGAGCGAGAGTGGGATTCACAGCAGCTTCTGGTGAAAGAACTTGCAACGGCTGAACAGTCTCAGGTTTCTTTGGCTGAGTTGGCGCCATTTTTTATCGAAAAATTTAAACAATAAAACATTTAGGAAAAGGACAATCACATGAGTTTAAGTGATGATGAACAACTCGACAGTTTGAAGTCGTTTGCTAAAAAATATGGTTCTGCAATTATTAGCGGGATTCTGATTGCCTTGATTGCCTTTTTCGGATGGGAATATTGGCAGAAGAAAACTCAAGCTGAAGCTCAGAATCAGACGGCTAAAGTGCAAAAGTTGATCGATGAGGCTCAAGCACTTGCTGGTCAACCTAATGCTTTTGAGACGATTTCTGAGGCGGCGGATAAGATTGTCAAAGAAGATGCCAATTCTGTACATGCGATTCAGGTTCAATTGTTATTGGCAAAACTAGCTTATGACAAAGATGACTATGCAGCAGCTGAAAAGGCGCTGAAGAAAGTTGAAAACTCGACGATCAAAGATACCGGGTTGGTGCAAATTGTTAAATTACGTTTAGCAGATGCGCAACTGGCGCAGAAAAAATATGATGAAGCTTTGAAAACCTTAGATAAAGTGACTGAACCAACGTTCAAAGCGACTGCTGATGAGCTACGTGGCGACATTTATGTTGCAAAGCAAGAGACAGAAGCTGCACGTAAGGCCTATCAAAGTGCATGGGATAATGTGGTCGAGCGTAAGTTAGAGCGTCAGCTTTTACAAATTAAACTCGAAAGTGTTGGCGTTTTAGTGGATGATCCTGAAGTTGAGCGCCCGATCTTAGATACCAATGTGGATGAGTCTTAATGCAGAATAAACTAAAACTACCATTGGCAATCGCCATTGCTTCAGCTTTATTTGTAGGTTGTTCGAGTAATAAGGTAAAGCCTGTAAAGCCGAACCCATTACCAAAAATTACCCAAGAGCAAAGTTTAAACCTTGTGTTCTCGCAAAGTGTTTCATCGACCAGTGCTGCAGATGCTATTCGATTGCAGTTGGACACGGATAATGGTGTGATTTTTGCTCCTGATCCAGATGGTCAGGTGTCTGCTTACCAAGGCAAAGAAAGACTTTGGAAAAGTAAAATTACCAAACAAGAGCTGACCGCTGGTGTTGAAGCTGGTGAAGGTGTTGTGGTTATTGGGAACCGTAAAGGTCAGTTATTTGCACTTGACCAAGCAACAGGTGAGCAGAAATGGACTGCACAATTGTCGGGTGCAATTTTAACACCTTCTTCGATTCAGTCTGGTCGTGTGATTAGTTTGGCAAATGATGGAACTGTATTTGCTCATGATGTTGCTACAGGGCAACAAGTTTGGGCGTATAAGTTGCCAAATGTACAATTCAGTTTACGTGGTCAAGCCGCACCAGTTCGTTTAGATGATCGTACTGTCCTGATCGCTTCAGCAAATGCATATATTTATGCAATTGATGTGATCAGTGGTATCCCAAGATTTCAACGTCGAGTTGCAATCAGTGAGGGACGCTCTGATATTCAACGTTTGAATGATATTAATGGTGATCCTGTTGTCGCAGGGCAGTACTTGGTGACTACAAGTTTCCAAGGACAAGTTACTGTTACTGATCTAGCAACCCAACGCGTGGTTTGGAGTGAAGATGCAAGCAGTACTAACCGCCCTGAAGTTGCTGAAGATAAGGTCTTTGTTTCAACTGTAGACGGCAAGTTAAATGCTTATGATCTCGCGACAGGTGAGCTTGTTTGGCAGAACGAAAGCTTGTTAAATCGTAAGCTTAGTAATCCAGTTATGCTTGGACAAAACCTTGTAGTTGGTGATTTAGATGGTGTTTTACATCTGATAGAACCAGCCACAGGACGTTTGGTTGGTCGTGCTAAAACACGTGGAGATGTTCGTAAATTACGTGTGATTAATGATCAGCTTTACGTTTCCACTCAAAAAGGTGCATTAAGCATTTGGCAGAATCGTTAATTTTATCCAAGCTTGTGGTAAAATTAGAAAATAGGGCATGGCAAAATACCATGCCCTGCATTTTTTATAGAATTTAAATTTCAACATAAATTTTTCAATCCGAATATGATACTCGTTAAGGGCATCCGCAACCTGAGCGAAGATACATAAAGCACTGCTTTGTCTGGGTGTAAGACGAGTAGCTCTGCTGCGAATATTGTATGCGAATTGAGTCTTGTACTATGGATAACTGTCTTTGCCTTTACGAAGCTTCAAGTGCTTGTTTGGGTAAAAAGAAAGTCAGTCTAACTGAAAGCTTATCCAAGTATTGGGTGATAAATCAGCAAGACACCATTATGATGATTTTAAAAATCTAACTCAGATTAAGGTAATTTATGAAACCCGTTATTGCGCTCATTGGTCGTCCAAACGTCGGAAAATCAACGCTATTTAACCAAATCACTAAAAGTCGTGATGCTTTGGTTGCTGACTTCGCTGGTTTAACTCGTGACCGCAAATACGGAGATGCGGTATATCAAAATAAATCATTTATCGTCGTCGATACCGGTGGTATCGGTGAAAATGAAGGTGGTATTGACTCTTACATGGCGGAGCAGTCAAAAACCGCGATACATGAAGCGGATATCATCGTTTTCGTGGTAGATGCGCGTGCTGGTCTATTGGCATCAGATGAACAAATTGCACGAGAACTACGCACCTTAGGTAAGAAGGTTTATTTAGTTGCTAACAAAGTGGATGGCGTCCATGCTGAAGCAGCTTTAGTCGAGTTTTATAAGCTCGGTATGGGTGAGCCATTGCAAGTAGCTGCAAGTCATGGTCGTGGCGTACAGCAAATGTTAGAAGATGTACTTGCAGAAGTACCTGAAGATGAAAATCCTGAAGAGCATAATAAAAATACGGGTTTGCGTTTAGCGATTATTGGTCGTCCAAACGTGGGTAAGTCAACACTCGTTAACCGTTTATTGGGTGAAGAACGTGTGGTGGCTTTCGACCAACCAGGGACAACCCGAGACTCGATTTATATCCCATTTGAACGTGATGGCCGCCAATATACTTTGATTGATACGGCAGGCGTACGTCGTAAAGGTAAAGTGGATGAAATGATTGAGAAATTCTCAATTGTTAAAACACTACAAGCGATGAAAGATGCCAATGTGGTCGTAATCGTTGTAGATGCTCGTGAAGGTATTGTTGAGCAAGATCTACATTTGATCGGTTATGCACTTGAAGCAGGTCGTGCGATGGTGATTGCGATCAACAAGTGGGACAACATGACCGAGTATGATCGTAAGCAATGTAAACTAGATGTTGAGCGTCGCTTTGATTTTATTCCATGGGCGAAAATTCATTTAATTTCGGCATTACATGGCACTGGGGTGGGTGAGTTATATCCATCCATCCATCGCGCTTATGAATCATCGAATTTGAAAGTTTCACCAGCAAAACTCACTCAAATTCTAAATGATGCAACAGAAGCACATCAGCCGCCAATGATTAGTGGTCGACGTATTAAAATGCGTTATGCGCATATGGGTGGTCAAAACCCGCCGACGATCGTTATTCATGGTAATAAGGTCGATAAGACACCAGCAGACTATCGCCGTTATCTCGAAAATGTATTCCGTAAAGTCTATAAGCTTGAAGGAACACCCGTTAAGATTGATTTTAAAACGTCTGAAAATCCATTTGAAGGTCGTAAATCTCAGGTGGATGAGCGCGTTGCGGCACGTAAACGCCGTTATGTTCAGAAATTCAAAAAGGCTGAAAAGAAATTTAAGCGTTAATATAAATAGATCTAGATTGGCCCAAAGTTCGCTTTGGGCTTTTTTATAAGGAGGGACCAATGACCATACGTAAAATCGAAATACATCTACAGGCATTGGCGCAACTGCTGAAAAAAAATAAAACAGATTTTGCTGATTTAAGCAGCTTTAATTTATATAAACAACAGCAAATAAGAGCTTACCGTGACCAGCTTTTGGCTGAGCACTTGCAGAGTGGTATTGAAGCGCTCAGCTTTGCTAAACATGAATATGGTAAGCCTTTTTTAAGCTCTCATTCTTTACATTTCAATCACTCACATAGCCAGCACTATTATGCTTTGGCTATGAGTAAACGTGTGCAAGATATAGGTGTTGATGTCGAGGAGTTAGATCGAAAAGTTCGATTTGATGCTTTCGCACAACATGCTTTTCATCCTGATGAATATCAAATCTGGCAACAAGAGCAGAACAAAGAATATTGGTTTAAGGTGTGGACGACGAAGGAAGCAATATTAAAAGCTTCGGGTTTGGGGATTCGTTTAGATTTAAATAGTTTAAATACACAGGTTCATCCTGAACAGACTGGGGGAGTGTGTATGCATCCCCTGATCGGAACATTTGCCTATCAAAATTTTATCTTAAATCGTATTGTGATAACTGTGGCATGGCGAAGTGAGCAGTCATGCCGTGGGTTCCAGTTTCCACAGCTTCAAATCATTCAGCACTGATGTGAATAAAAAAATGCCAGTGGTTACACTGGCATTTGGTTTAAATCTAGAGAAGCCGAGATTTAAGGAATCTGATCATCTTCAAATTCAGGTTTGACTTGCACGATAAAGTCTTGACGGCTTAGACCACGCCATAAAGCATAGGCTGTACCAATGTAAATCGATGAGTAAGTACCAACAAAGACTCCAACAATCATCGCTGCTGAGAACCAATGTAAGCCATCGCCACCCAAGATAAACATGGCAACGACAACCAGTAATAAGGTTGCAGACGTATGAATGGTACGACGAAGTGTTTCAGTCAAAGCAATATCAATAATTTCTTGAGAACTTGTGTCACGGATCTTGCGGAAGTTCTCACGAATACGGTCTGAAACGACGATGTTATCATTCAACGAGAAACCGATAATCGCAAGCAGAGCTGCTAAAACGGTTAGATCGAATGGCCATTGGAATAAAGCAAATGCACCAATAATGATGACAATATCATGGAACAGTGACATCACTGCCCCCATTGCGAGTTTAAACTCAAAACGAATGGTGACATAAATCAGCATTAAAATGAGTGCAAGCGCGACCGCACCGGCTGAACGCACATAGAGTTCATTTCCAACTGCACCACCAACAGCATCCACTTTATGTACATTCACCATATTATTCGGTAACTGAACTGCTTGAGTGATACTTTGGCTAAGATCTTCTACTACTAGATCATCTTGTACAGGCATACGAACAATCAGATCAGTCGTACTTCCTAAAGTCTGAACTACAGCATCTTTAAAACCCGCTTGATTAAGTGCTTGTGTCACCTGTGAAGGTTGAACTGGATTTTGATAGTTCAATTCAGCAGAAACACCGCCGGTAAAATCTAAGCCAAGATTCAGTCCTTTGGTTGCAATAAAGAAAATACTCGCAATGGTCAGTAAGATCGAAATAATCGCAGCAGGTTTAGCGATCTTCATAAATGGGATGATTTTTAAATCATCTGGACGACCGTATTGTTTTGAGTCACGTTGAGTCAGATCTGACATATCAATCTCCTTAAATACTCAACTTGGTCAAATTACGGCGTTTGCCATAAATGAGTTGTACGATTGCACGCGTCACTGTAATTGCAGTAAACATCGAACAAACAATACCGATCATCAAAGTGACAGCAAAGCCTTTGATCGGACCTGTACCTATTGCAAATAAAATAAATGCAACAAGGAATGTGGTTAAGTTGGAATCAACGATGGTGTTATAAGCGCGATCATAACCTGCAACAATGGCTTGTTTCGGTGATGCACCCCATCGCATTTCTTCTCGAATACGTTCGCAGATCAATACGTTCGCATCGACTGCCATACCAATGGTAATGACAATACCTGCAATACCTGGCAAGGTGAGGGAAGCACCTAACCATGACATGACCGTTAAAATCATCGCAAGGTTGAAAATCAGGGCAAAGTTTGCAATCAAACCAAATAGACGGAAGAACACCACCATCCAAATTGCAACTAAGATAAAGCCAATAATAGTTGACTGAACCCCTTTCTCGATATTTTCTTTACCTAAGCTAGGACCAACCACACGTTCTTCAACGAAATACATTGGCGCAGCAAGCGCTCCCGCACGCAACATCAGTGCAAGTTCAGCAGCTTCTTGAGGTGAATCTAGACCTGTAATACGGAACTGTGAACCCAACACCGCTTGAATCGTTGCTGCATTGATGACAACTGATTCAGTATAAGGTGTACGAACTTCGGTTTGTGCCCCTGTTTCAGGATCAGTGACGTAGCTAATACGTTGTTTATTTTCAATAAACAAGACCGCCATACGTTTTCCAACTGCATTACGTGTGCCATCAGCCATGAGCTTGCCACCCGCACTGTCCAAGGTAATATTTACCTCAGCACCACCTGTATCTTGGCTAAAACCAGAGCTCGCATTTTGTACACGTTCACCCGTTAAAATACGATTGCGGTTAAGCAATAAGTCACGGCCACTGTCTAGAGATTCAAAAGCAAAAACTTCTGTTCCTGGTGGCACAGGTTGTCCATTGTATTTACGTGTATAAGGATCGATATATTGATCGTTACTATCTGCAACCAAACGGAACTCTAGGTTGGCTGTACGACCGAGGACACGTTTTGCTTCAGCTGTATCTTGGATACCCGGTAACTCAACCACAATACGGTTGCTACCTTGAGTTTGAACCAAGGCTTCAGCAACCCCTAATTCATTGATACGGTTGCGAAGAGTCGTTAAGTTTTGGTTGACAGCGTAGGATTGGATTTCCTGACGACGAGCATCAGTATAATTCAATCTTAATGTTGCACCAGTCGCTGTGGCAATGGATTGCTGATTAAACTCATTACCATTACGACGTAAGAAATCAGCCGCTGCATCACGATCTGCATTGCTGGCAAATTGGATGGTAATTGTATTATTGTTTAAAGCGAGGTTATTGAACTTAATTTTGTTGTCACGGAACTGACGGCGTAAATCAGTTGCGGATGTTTCCATGCGCTGACTAATTGCCTTATCCATATCAACTTCGAGCAAGAAGTGTACACCGCCACGTAAGTCCAAACCGAGTTTCATCGGTTTCGCCCCAATCTTTTGCAACCAAATAGGAGTGGTTGGTGCAAGGTTGAGTGCAATCACATAGTCATCGCCTAGATCACGACTGAGGATGGCTTTTGCTTTGAGCTGTTCTTCAGATGAGCTTAAACGGAGTAAAGCTGCATTATTGGAGAAACTACCATCATGACTGCTAATATTGGCCGTTTTTAAAATCTGCTCAGCTCTTTGCACTACGCTCTGATCAATTTGAGTACCTGCTTTGGCGCCCGAAATCTGGACAGCAGGTTCATCAGGATACAGGCTTGGAAGTGCATATAACGTACTGATCACAAAGACAACGAGGATCAGTAAATATTTCCATGCAGGGTAACGCATTCGCTTTCTTCTTAAATGAAAAAGTCGTGCTTAGGCACGACTATCTTAATGATTAAAGGTTATTGAGTGTGCCTTCAGGTAAGACTGAAATAACACTTGCACGTTGGATTTTTACTTCTACACCGCGGCTGAGTTCAACTGTTGCAAAGTCGCCATCTAAGCGAATAATTTTGCCCATTAAGCCACCCGCAAATACGATTTCACTACCAACACCTAAGCTTTCAACCAAGCTACGATGCTCTTTGGCACGTTTTGCTTGTGGACGCCAGATCAAGAAATAGAAGATCGCAACAAATACAGCGATCATCAATAAGTTTGCCATCAAGCTTGGGCCTTGGGCTGCTGCATCAGCAGCATGGGCAGTAGAAATGAAAAAGCTCATTTTAATTTCCTAAAGTTTAAAAGGTCAAAAAATTGACATTAAGTTCCAATTCGTTTTGCAATGTACCTTGTCTTGGCGTTACGTGCAAATCTTGATAGATTAATTTGGACAAGGTGGCACATCTAAACCACGACGTGCATAAAAATCTTCAACATAGGCATCAAAAGTGCCATTATCCAAGGCATCACGCATGCCTTGGGTTAAGCGCTGGTAGTAGCGTAAGTTATGGATTGTGCCCAACATAGATGCCAGCATTTCACCGCACTTCTCTAAATGATATAAATAGGCACGACTAAAGTTTTTACAAGTGTAACAATCACAATGTGGGTCTAAAGGCCCTTTATCATGACGATATTTACTGTTACGAATTCTTACCAGCCCATCGGTGACAAAATAGTGACCATTACGTGCGTTTCGTGTTGGCATGACACAGTCAAACATGTCGACACCACGACGAACAGCTTCAACGATATCTTCTGGTTTTCCTACACCCATTAGATAACGTGGTTTGTCTTCGGGCATTTTATTTGGAAGATAATCCAATACTTTGATCATTTCTTCTTTAGGTTCACCTACTGATAAACCACCAATGGCATAACCATCGAAACCGACTTCTAGTAAACCTTTGAGTGATTCATCACGTAGGTCTTCGTACATCCCACCTTGAATAATGCCGAATAATGCATTTTTATTCTTGAGCTCATCGTGATGGTGCGTTTTACAACGTTTTGCCCAGCGCAATGAAAGTTGCAATGATTTTTGTGCTTCTTCATGAGTGGCTGGGTAAGGTGTGCACTCATCAAAGATCATTACGATATCTGAATTAAGCACATGTTGAATCTCCATTGAAATTTCTGGAGATAAAAATACTTTTGAACCGTCGATCGGTGAGCGGAAAGTCACACCTTCTTCTTTGATCTTACGCATTGCACCCAAGCTGAACACTTGGAAGCCACCAGAGTCAGTCAAAATCGGCTTATCCCATTGGATAAACTCATGCAGGCCACCGTGCTCTTTGATGACTTCTAAGCCTGGACGTAAATATAAATGGAAGGTGTTACCTAAAATAATCTGTGCCTGAATTTCTTCAATATCACGAGGCAACATGCCTTTTACCGTACCATAGGTACCGACAGGCATAAATACAGGTGTTTCAACAACACCATGTTCTAAGGTAAGTCGACCACGACGGGCGCGTCCCGACTGACCTAATTTTTCAAATTTCATGACACTATCCATCAAGGCGAAAAAACAGTTCGCTGATCAAAAGCGGGTATTTTCCTTGATTATGGCGTGTAGTTCTACTACTAAATGTAGCTAGCGTTAAAAATTTGGTTTGTAGTCAAAATTACGGTCAATTACTTGATCTCGAAAAGGACGAATCGCTTTCTTTGCTAAGGTCATGGTATTGACTAAGTTGTTTGGAAAAATCTGAATGTGATTATTAAATAACTCGACATTACGGTTAAATATGGTGATTGCTGCACCGACATTTTCATTTTGTTCTTGAATATCATCCATCATTTTGCTGTACAGCGTGTCAGCTTTTAGTTCTGGATAGTTTTCTACAACGACATTTAGACTACGCATCAAATCGGTATTTAATTTTTCAATCTGCTGCAATTTAGCAATATCGGTGTCATTCACATTCAAATTCATGATTTGCTGACGTAAAGCCGTCACTTGCTCTAGAGTTGATTTTTCAAACACAGTGTATTTACTGAGCGTATCTTCTAAAGCCTCTAAGGTTTTGACTTTCTGGCGTTCGAAATTGGCAACTTCTGCCCATGCACGTTTGGTGGCATTGAAATATCGCACAATCGTATTGCGGATATGAATCCCCCAAACAATTAAGACAACGAAAATGCCTAAGAAAATAATTAAGCCTGTCATCGCCATACCCCTTTATTTTGTCCCTTTCGACTTATGCTATGTATGAGCCGTTGAGGGAAATTTTATCGAATTAAGTTAAGCATCAACTCTTGAAACCTTTGATATTGAGGCATGGTCATGGTGCGTAAATGTCCACGCAGTGCAGGAATATCATTGATTTGATCGCGCTTACTGGTTGTTTGTAATAGGTTTTGTTCCCCAACATAGCAAAGTATTTGCTCTTGATGATGATAAATTAAATCACCTTTAAAGTGTTGAAAAAAATCATGTAATTTTAGGGTCATACTTGGACTAATGCTTTTAGCCAATTCATGTTGACTACGGCCAAAAATTTTTAGATTGCGATTCACCGAAATATCACTACTTTCCCAAACACTACCATAAGGTTCAAAAAAACGAGAGCGTTGATTGCTGACAGCGATACCTAGGTTGGGCATTTGGAAAAATAAAAGCCCCCCACAAATCTTTGTGAATTTCCTTGACGATTTTTTTATCACTCGTTTTATCTTGGAGGATCGGCATTTCACTGACATAGTGATATTGAAAGATGAGAACTTGATGCTCAGTTGTTCCATCATGCCACGTCGTAGATGCATATTGGGTAATTTGGTTGGATTCAGTACCACGATAAAACAATGGAAAGAGTTGTCGTAGTCGATTGATGACCAAGCTGGGTTGTGCTTGAATTGGGAGATAGGTTGGGAGTTGCTGGAAATTTAACTGATAACGTAGCGTCATCATGCGTTGTTCGAGAAACTCGGTCACCTGAATTAAAGGTTGTTTTGGCTCATAGAGAAGATAAGCTAAAAATCCTGTCAAAAATGCAGCTAAAAAGCTCCAAATGAACTGAATATGCGGATGAATAAAGTAGCCAAACACTAAGCAACAGACACTAACGATGGTGAGAAGCAAGGGGAGTACATTAAAAAAATGTAGATCATGTGCTTCACCCCACGGATGTAACTTGTCGAGTAACTCTTGATCATTGGTTGATTTGTTTCCAATATCCCAAAGCCGAGCGATATTACGGAAAACCTGAGCATTTTTTTTACGTCTTATATGAAGCGCTTGTTGTACAGTATCGATCGGCATGGAAAGGATCAGTTCATTATAATAGGTCGATGATGAGTGGATTATGCTTTAAATTTCAGAAACTAAGAAGTGCAGATGCAAAATCTATTGGCTTTTTTATTTGAGTTGGTTTTATTGGATAAAAATAGGCTAAACCATGATTTAGCCTATGGAGATATATTTAAACAAGTTTATCAATCAACATAGCATCGCCATAACTAAAGAAGCGATAGCGTTGCTCCACTGCATGTTTATACGCAGCCAATATGTTATCTCGATTCGACAACGCTGAAACCAGCATCAATAAGGTTGATTCAGGCAAATGGAAGTTGGTAATCAGACGATCCACGATACAGAACTGATAACCTGGATAGATAAAGATTTGGGTATCACCTGTCCACGCTGCAATTTGACCTTGATTGGCTTGTGCTGCACTTTCTAGGGCACGGGTCGCCGTTGTTCCCACTGCAATGACTTTATTGCCACGCGCTTTGGTTGCCAAAATCAGGTCAATGGTCGCTTGTGGTACGTCACACCATTCACTGTGCATAATGTGATTGGTAATGTCTGTAGTACGTACAGGCATAAATGTGCCTGCACCGACGTGCAAGGTCACAAATGTTTTTTGTACGCCTTTAGTGGCTAGTTTTTCTAATAAGCTTTGGTCGAAATGCAGACTGGCTGTTGGGGCTGCAACGCTGGCAATTTTTTCAGGATCGTGGAACACAGTTTGATAACGTTCGGTATCAATCTCTTCGGCTTCACGATTGAAATAAGGTGGAATCGGCAGCTGACCGTATTGATCCAGTACCGATAGAATCGGTTGTGAAAATTTCACCACAAACAGGTTTTCGTGGCGACCTTGTACGGTGACAGGAACAGCATCTTCACCGATATACAGTTCGGCACCTGCTTTGGGTGAGTTGCTTGATTTGATATGGCAATGGGCCGTGTGAGTATCCAACATGCGCTCAACCAGAACTTCGATTGCACCACCTGTCGCACGTTTACCTTTTAAGCGTGCTTTCATGACTTTGGTGTCATTCAGTACCAGCAAATCACCGTCTTCAAGTAGATCGAGAATATCGGTAAAGGCGTGGTCGTGATATTGACCTTGAGTATCGATATGGAGTAGGCGTGATGCGCTGCGGCTTTCTAATGGGTAGCGAGCGATAAGTTCATCTGGGAGATCAAAAGAGAAGTCGGAGAGTTGCATATTTTTCTTTACCACATATGAAAAAACCCCAAACTTTTAGTGCTAGTTTGGGGTTTTGAAATTTTGGTCCCGAGGGTCGGACTCGAACCGACACGTCATCTCTGACAGCGGATTTTGAGTCCGCCGCGTCTACCAATTTCACCACCTCGGGAAGAGTGCGATGCTTTGTGTTGCGTATAATACCTTGTTTAAATCACTTGTCAATCATGCAGATTTAACAGTTGCTGAATTTTAGAGCAATTTATCGTTTTTTTAGGTTTTTTTATAAAAATTGTTCAAAAATTACTATTTTTATAATAATGAAATAAATTATTGTTGAAATTTCACGTTTTGTTGCGAAATTGTCGTAAGCAGCAATTGCCTTTTATGTTAAAGTTTGTTAATACTAAGTGATGGTTTTCACATTTTTTTTAATAAAACGTAAATAACCAAATAATGATAATATTCGAGAGGCGGGCATGGCTATTCAATTATTAGAATTACAGCAAGCCGATAAGCTAAGCGCTTGTAAAATTTCACTTTCTTTGGGTCTTAACTCAGAGCAAAACTTGATTGAACAATTCCTGCAATTTAATCGTAAATTGATGCAGGCAAGTACCGCATTGCTCGCATTCCACCAAGAACCCTATTTATGGCATCGTTGCCCAGAAAAACTACAAGCAATTGATTCTACAAAAATTGCAAAAAGTCTAAATACATTATTTGTCAATAATGATCTGATTGATTGTGATCATCCACGCTACCCAAGTTTGATGGCTTTTCTTAATGTTTTCAAGAAGAAAGTCCAACGTGCTGTTGCGTTGCATTTAAGACATCCAGATCAGACATCCTTGGGATATGTGATCCTATTTGATGAAGAGGCGCAGGCCTTCTCAAAACTACAAACAGAATTATTGCAAGCACATTGTCGTAACTTTATGCAGCAGCTTGAGTTGAAATTTAATCATGATGAATTAAAGGAACTTTATGAGCAAGAAGCTGCGCTCAATGTTAGTAAAACTAAGTTTTTCTCGATTATCTCGCATGATTTAAGAGCACCATTTCATGGATTATTGGGGTTCTCAGAGATTCTGGCGAAAGAACGTGAAACCTTAGATGAGTCGAGTATTCAAAATATTGCTGATTATCTGCATGATACCTCGCAATCAACATATAACTTATTAGAAAGTCTACTCAATTGGGCGATGGCTGAAGGAGGGCGTTTTGTTTATCACCCAATTAATTTTAAGTTGCGTCAAATAACCAATATTGTGACTGATATTTTAAAAACTTTGGCTTTGAAAAAGCATATTGAATTGGTGAATGAGGTCGATGAAAACCTCAAAGTTTATGCTGATATGAATATGATTACTTCTGTCATCCAAAATCTTGTTTCAAATGCGCTGAAGTTCACCGATGTGGATGGTTCAGGCAAAGTTTATATTAAAGCAAAGGCATGTGGTGACGTTGTTGAGATCTATATTAAAGATACGGGTTTAGGTATGACCCCAGATCAGCTCAAAGATTTGTTTCAACCACGTATAACCATCAGTTTAAAAGGCACCGCAGGTGAGAAAGGTGCAGGGCTGGGGTTAGCGTTGTGTAAGCGCTTTGTTGAAATGAATCATGGGAAGATTAGTGCCAGTTCAAAAGAAGGAGAAGGGACTTTGTTTAAGGTGGTGTTGCCTGTTGCGCGAGAGCATGTAGAATTTGTGCGTTGAGCAAAATAAAAGTCAGGAAAAATTAGTCTAAACAGATTTTAATCCTTGGTCAGTAACTGATATAACTACAATGGTGTTATAGATCTTATTACGATGGCATCAGTTGAGCTTTTTTTATATGAATGTGGAACAGCTAGAAAAAACCTTAGTCGCAAGTCAATATGCAGAACAAGTTTTAAATTTATACGCATTACAATTAGAACAAGATTATGCAGAAGATCAATTTCTTCGCTCACTTTCGACGGAAAATATTTTTGACAAGGTTCAACATGCTGTTGCAGATATAAGTGATGAACAGGCTTGGATGAAAGCCTTACGTATCTTACGTGCTAGATTGATGTTCCGCTGGATTTGGCAGGATGCCAATCAACTTACAGATGTTGTGACATTAACTCGAGAGTTATCAGACTTTGCTGATGCTAGTATTTGTGCGGCAAAGGCATTTGCATTGCTTCCTTTGATTGCCAAACATGGCGAACCGATTGGATATTCAGGTCAGTTTCAAGATTTGATTGTGATCGGTATGGGGAAATTAGGCGCACAAGAGCTGAATTTATCCAGTGACATTGATTTGATTTTTGCTTTTGACGAACAAGGTGAAAGCAATGGTCGAAAAAGTATCGATGTGCAGCAATTCTGTATTCTGTGGGGACAGAAACTGATTTATTTGCTGGATCATATTACTGCTGATGGCTTTGTTTTTCGTGTCGATATGCGCTTGCGTCCGTGGGGGGATGGCTCGGCATTAGCCATTAGTCACAGTGGTTTAGAAAAATATTTAAGCCAGCATGGACGAGAGTGGGAACGTTATGCATGGATTAAGGCACGGGTCATCACAGGGGGGCAAGCTGGCGATGATCTGATGGAAATGTCTCGTCCATTTGTATTTCGCCGCTATGTGGATTATTCCGCATTTGCTGCAATGCGTGAAATGAAAGCCATGATCGAACGTGAAGTCATGCGCCGCAATATTGAAGATGATATCAAGTTGGGTGCAGGTGGGATTCGCGAAATCGAGTTTATTGTTCAAGTTTTTCAGTTGATTTATGGCGGTTCGAGACGTGAGTTACAAGATCGTCAATGTTTGGTGAACTTACAGCATCTTGGACAAGCTGAGTTGCTGGATGCGCAAGCGGTTATTGATTTAGAAGATGCTTATTTATTTTTAAGACGGGTTGAGCATGCCATTCAGGCCCTGAACGATCAACAAACACAGTCCTTACCAACAGAGCCAGATCTGAGACAGCGGATGCTAGATACGTTGGGCTTTGCCGATTGGTCTGCTTTTTTAGCTGAGCTCAATCAGAAACGAGACAAAGTTAAAGTTCAGTTTAAACAGTTGATTCAGGAAAAAGAATTCTCTGCGCCGATTGATGATTTTATCCAATTGGAACAGCAATTGAATGCAGTGCTAGATACTGATGCGCAAAATTTGATTCAGAATTTTTGGCATGGGCAAGCATTACGCAAGATTCCAGCCAGTGCGCTAGAACGATTAAAGAAGTTCTGGCCACATTTGATAGAAGCCATTTTACAGTCAGATCGGCCACAAGTGGCATTATTGCGTTTAATGCCATTGGTGGAGTCGGTGTTACGCCGCACTGTGTATTTAGTGATGTTGATGGAAAGTCGTGGAGCTTTGCAGCGACTCGTAAAAATGGCAACCGTGAGTCCGTGGATTTGCGAGGAACTGGCGCAATATCCTGTGTTATTAGATGAGTTCTTATCGATGGATTTTGGCTTGCCACAACGCCAAGATTTAGAAGATTCGTTACGCCAACAGTTATTGCGCATTGAAATTGATCAAGTTGAAGATCAGATGCGAGTGTTACGACTCTTTAAAAAGAGTAATGTCTTAACGGTTGCTGCCAGTGATGTATTGGCAGAAAGTCCGCTAATGAAAGTATCTGATGCCTTAACTGATATTGCAGAAGTTAGTGTACAGGCCACATTGAATTTAGCTTATGAAGCAGTCGCACAGCGTCATGGTTATCCACTCAGCAATACAGGTGAACGTTGTAGTTTAGATGCCAAAGGCTTTGCTGTGATCGGTTATGGGAAATTGGGTGGCATTGAACTTGGTTATGGTTCTGATCTTGATTTAGTGTTTATTCATACCTTTGAAGAGCAAAGTGAAACGGATGGGCGTAAGTCAATTAGTGGCGCTGAATTTGCAATTCGTGTTGCACAAAAGTTCATGTCTTTGATGACCACACAAACTTTGGATGGTCGTGTCTATGAAATTGATACACGTTTGCGACCTTCAGGTGAAGCAGGAATGTTGGTGACAAGCCTCAAGGCTTTTGAGCAATATCAGCAGAAAAGCGCATGGTTGTGGGAGCATCAAGCATTAGTTCGTGCGCGCTCTATCGCTGGTGAGAAGGCATTATGTCAGCAGTTCGAAAAGGTGCGTTGTCAGATCCTAACCCAAGTCCGTGATGAAAATATGGTACGTGAAGAAGTGATCAAAATGCGTCAAAAAATGAAAGATCATTTGGGTTCATCTTCTGAGCAAAAAAAACATGGGATTTTTCATTTAAAACAGGACTCAGGTGGTATCGTTGACATTGAATTTATGGCACAGTATGCGGTACTTGCATGGAGTGGGACGAATCCAGATCTCGCCCATTATTCCGATAATGTAAGAATTCTAGAAGATGCTGCTAAAGCAGGCTGCTTATCCAGTGAAGATGCCACAGCATTAATCCACGCTTATCTCCGTGAACGAGCTGAGAGTCACCGTCTAGCGCTTGCAAATCAATCTATGCAAGTCAATGCTGCGGATTGGCACGATACCCGTGAGATCGTTTGCAAGTTATGGCAAAGATTAGTTGATCCAACTGCAATAGCATTGGAAAGTGAATAATTGTGTAGAAAAAAATGGAGTATGTGCGATGAGTTTGGCTGATCGTGATGGTTTTATTTGGCAAGATGGAAAATTAGTTGATTGGCGTGATGCAAAAATTCACGTCTTAACACATACACTGCATTATAGTATGGGTGTCTTTGAAGGTGTTCGTGCTTATGAAACACCAAATGGAACAGCCATCTTCCGTTTGCAAGATCACACTAAGCGTTTATTAAATTCAGCAAAAATTTATCAAATGAATGTGCCATTTGATCAAGCGACATTAGAACAAGCACAAATTGATGTTGTGCGCGAAAATAAATTGGCATCTTGCTATTTGCGTCCGCTTATTTGGATTGGTTCTGAGAAGTTGGGTATTGCTGCAACTGAAAATACAATTCATGCTGCGGTTGCGGCATGGGGTTGGGGTGCATATCTTGGTGAAGAAGCAATGGCGCAAGGTATTCGTGTAAAAACCTCTTCATTTACGCACCATCATCCAAACGTGACTATGTGTAAAGCAAAAGCATGTGGTAACTACACTGTTTCCATCTTGGCACATCAAGAAGTGGCACGTGCAGGTTATGACGAAGCAATGTTGCTTGATCCTCAGGGCTTTGTATGCCAAGGCGCGGGTGAGAACGTATTCTTGATCAAAGATGGTGTCTTACATACACCAGATTTGGCTGGTGGCGCATTAGAGGGGATTACTCGTCAAACCGTGATGACCATTGCGAAAGACTTGGGTTATGAAATCGTTGAACGCCGTATCACGCGTGATGAATTCTATATCGCAGATGAAGCTTTCTTTACGGGTACTGCTGCTGAAGTCACACCAATTCGTGAATATGATGACCGTCAAATCGGTTGTGGTTCACGTGGTCCGATCACCACTGAAATTCAAAAGACTTTCTTTGATGCCGTACAAGGTCGTAACGACAAGTATGCACATTGGTTAACTTATATCAAATAAGCTTAATCTATGATTAAAGCGAAGCTTAGGCTTCGCTTTTTTTATGCTAAAACTGTCAATAGATTGCAACCAAACGATCATCAATCTTTCATTTAACTCAATTAGCTTGATCTATAAGCAAAATTAAAAAATAGAGTAACAATGAAAATTACGGTGGTTGGTGCTGGGTATGTGGGCTTATCGAATGCCTTATTATTTTCCAAACAACACGATGTGATGATCTTAGATATTGATAAGGCTCGAGTGAAGCAAATCAATCAGAAAGTATCTCCGATCAGTGATACCTGTATTCAAAATTATTTATCCGAATCTCATGTTGAGGCGACTTACGATAAGACTTTGGCTTATCAAGATGCTAAGTTGATTATCATCGCAACGCCCACCAACTATAATCCTGAAACGAATTATTTCGATACTTCAAGTATCGAAGCCGTGATTAATGATGTGCAGGCTATCAATCCCAAAGCATTGATGTTAATCAAATCAACAGTTCCTGTCGGTTATACCCAAGAAATCTCGAAAAGACTCAAATTAAAAAATCTGATTTTCTCTCCTGAGTTTTTACGGGAAGGGCAAGCTTTGCAAGATAATCTCTACCCTGCTCGTATTATTGTTGGTGAGAAATCAAGACGTGCAGAGAAAATTGCCAAACTGTATCTAAAAGCCACGATTAAAAAAGATGCGGTATTGCTATGTGTGGAGTCCACTGAGGCAGAGGCGATCAAACTATTTTCTAATACCTATTTGGCGATGCGTGTTGCTTTCTTTAATGAGTTGGACACCTATTGCATAAAAAATAAATTAAGTGCATTAGATATTATTAAAGGTGTCGGGTTGGATCAGCGAATTGGCGATCACTATAATAATCCGTCCTTTGGGTATGGTGGTTATTGCTTACCGAAAGACACCAAGCAGTTGCTCGCCAATTATCACGAAACACCACAAGAACTGATCTCAGCAATTATTCGATCCAACCAAACACGCAAACAAGCGATTATTGAAGATATTTTAAGCCGAAATGTTGCATGTGTTGGGATTTATCGATTAACCATGAAAGCTGATTCAGATAATTTTAGAGAGTCTGCGGTGCATGATGTACTTCAAGGTCTAGCTGATCATGGGATCAAAATCGTGATTTATGAACCGACGCTGGATGTAAAGGAATATTTAGGTCATCCGATTGAGTTTAGTTTGCAAAAGTTTAAAAACCAGTCGGATTTGATCATTGTGAACAGAATGGTGCCAATGTTTGGGGATGTGATGGAAAAAATCTATACGCGAGATTTATTTGGTGTGAATTAGTTTTAAAAATAAACCCACGCTAATGCTTGTTGTTTGACGAATTTATAATAATCAATTTAATCATGCCTATGCTAAGATAGTTGGTATTCGGTGCATATTATTTAAAGCTTGCGATTTGGATGCGCCAAGCAAAAATACGATTTCAGGCATTCAAGGTTATCAAATGGTCGATATTCAACAAAATTCAGAAACACACGAAGAAAATATTATTTTGTGTATGAAGTGGGGAACCAAATACGGTGCTGAATACGTCAATCGTTTGTATAACATGGTGAAACGCCATCTTACATTGCCATTTAAGATGGTGTGTTTGACCGATCGTACAGAAGGCATCGACCCAAATGTTCAATGTTTCCCGATTCCATCCCTAGACTTACCTGAGGGTTCGCCTGAGCGTGGTTGGAATAAATTATCTACCTTTGAACCTGATCTGTATGGTTTAAAAGGCAATGCGCTTTTTCTTGATTTAGACGTGGTGATTGTCGACAACATCGATGGTTTTTTTCAGGCACCAGGTGAGTTTTTAATTATCCACGATTGGAAACGTCCATGGCGTGTGACGGGAAATAGTTCCGTGTATCGCTTTAAACTCGGCGAATTTTCTGGAATTTTGCCGTATTTCCGTGAAAACTTTGATGAAATTCGTCAAAAATTCCGCAATGAACAAGAATATCTCTCTTGGTTTGTACACAAAGAGGGCAAGTTGAGTTATTGGGATAAAGATTGGTGTAAGAGTTACAAATACCACTGTTTAAGAAAAGTACCATTTGCGTATTTCCAACCGCCAATCAAGCCGAAAGGTGCAAAAATTATTATTTTCCATGGTGAGATTAACCCACCTGATGCAGTTTCTGGTGGTGGTGGTAAGTGGTATCGCTATGTATTGCCTTCTGATTGGATCAAAGAGTCTTGGCAGTAAGCAAGACGGCATCATTACAAGAGTTTGATTTATGAAAGATACAATACAACCTATTGATATCGTAATTGCTTGGGTGGATGGAAATGATCCTAAGTTAAAAAACAAGCGTCAACAATTTATAAATCAAACTGCACCGTCAAATGCTTTAGATGCAACGCGTTTTGCGAGTAATGATGAAATTTATTTCTGTATTGCCTCCATACTCAAATTTGTACCGTATTGCGGGAAAATTTATGTAGTCACTGATCAACAAACACCACAATGGCTGGATCAGTTTGAGCAGCAGAATCTCTGTGAGAAAGGCAAGATTAGAGTGGTCGACCACACGGAGTTGTTTAGAGGATACGAATTTGCATTGCCGACGTTTAATTCTTTAAGTATTGAAACGATGCTTTGGAATATACCGAGTATTTCAGATTATTTTATTTATTTAAATGATGATTTCTTCTTTAATCAACCCTCTGATCTACAAGACTTTTTAATTGATAGTCAAATGGTGATGTATGGGCATTGGGAAAGTAATCTAGTAAAAAAAATCAAATATATTGTTAGAAAGTTTGTGCAAAATAAATTTGGAAAACTGGCACAACCCTCATATACAATGGCGCAAATGTTAAGTGCAGATTGTGTTGGCATGTCTCAATATTTTGAGATTCACCATCGTCCGCATATCTTGAGTCGGATACTTCTATGCAATTATTTTGAAAAAAATATGCAACAATTACAGAAGCAAATTAGCTTTAAATTTAGGAATATCGATCAGATATTACCTGTAGGTTTATCTAATCACCTAGCGATTAAAAATGACCAAGCAATTCTCAACGATGATGTTGAAATCGCTTATTTAAAAGATCATCGTGATTTAGAGTCGTTTACTCAGGCTCTATCAAATCCTGATATTAAATTTGGTTGTATCCAAAGTTTGGACCAACTGCAACAGAATGATGAACAGCATATACGCCATGCACTTATTCATAAATTTAAAGATGTTTTGCCTAGTCAGATCCAAGCGACGATAGCAGGATAAGCAAAGGAAGATCGGATGAAAGTTGTTACTTATCTCATAAATCTAGAGGGTAGTGATCAGCGTTTAGCAAATGCGACAGCTCAGTTGCAACAAGCGGGTTGGGCATTTTCTCGTTTCCCTGCTTATGATGGGCGTGGTAAAGCATTATCCGAATTTGAAAATTATGATGATGCAGCAGCCCAAAAAATATTAGGTCGTAGTTTAATTAGTTCTGAGTTGGGGTGCTATCTCAGCCATTATGGTTGTGCTAAAAAATTTTTAGAAACGGATGCGGATTATCTTGTTGTCCTTGAAGATGATATTCAAGTATTACCAAACTTTAAACAAAAGCTTAATTCATTAATCAGCTATCTTGATCAGCATAAAGAACTCGAATGGTATGTGGTGAATCTTGCTGCAAAAAAGAAGAAATTGGCAAAAGACATCGTTCAGATTGATGGTTATACAATCTGGCATGCCTATTACTTTCCCATCCGTGGTGTAGGATTAGTATGGTCAAGAGCAGGTGCTGAGGCATTTGTTGAGCTTGGTAAAACCATGCAAGTGCCAGTCGATATCTTTTTTCAAAGCTGGTTAAGTAAAAATGGCAAAGGATTGGGGGTGTGGCAGCCTTTTGTTCAGCCTGCTGGGATTGATAGTGATATTTTAGGCACTGTGGCAACACAGGGTATTCAACGTAAAGCACTGGAAAATAGAAGTGCTTCACATGGTTTTAAGAAGCAGAAAAGAATGTGGCGTGACCGTTTTTATGCGATTAGGAATTTACTCTCTTAAACGCTGTAATTATGCGAGTAAAAAGTCCTTTAATGTATTCATTTTATAGCTGAGTATTTAAATGAAAATCTTTAATAAATTGTTTTATCTAGTGAAATTTCATTTGATGTATTCGTATAAAATTAGGCATAAAAACAAAAAAATTGATAACTATGCTGGGTTACTCACATTTAATCAAACAGAGGAAACTATAGTTTTACCAAAAAAGTTATGGATGTATTGGGAAAACGATATTCCTGAGTTTGTTGAGAAATGCATTGATCGGATGCGTGAGAAGAATCCTGAATATGAGGTTTTTGTACTTAATCCAGAGAATGTTAATCAATATAGTCATATTGATTTTAGCCAACTTAAAGATGCAACGGCCCAGCAAAAAGCTGATTTACTTAGATTTGATCTAATGTACCATCATGGAGGGATTTGGCTGGATGCAAGTATCATCCTATATGACCGTCTCGACTGGATTTCGGAGCTTATGGTTGAAAAAAAGACCGCGAATTTTGCTTATTACCGTCGTAAAAATACTACTAATTTGAATTTCCCTGTGTTAGAAAATTGGTTATTAGCAAGCGTGGGTCATAATATTTTCTTTAAACAATGGTATGAAGAATTATATTTAGCAATTCAACAAACACCTAAAAAGTATATTCAGAATATTAAGGCAACTGAATCAAATACAAAGGACATTTTTCAACAGATCAGTAATTTAGAATATTTGGTGGCATATGTTGCTTGCCAAAAGATTATGAGAAAAAATTTTCCGAGTATTAGCTTGATTGATTGTGATGAAAATGCATTCTATTACCAAGTCAAAAACAGATGGGTTAAAGAAAAAATATTAATTAACATGGCGATTAATTATCCAGCCGATGAACATCCTAAATTGATAAAACTGGCAGGGAAAGAGCGTAACTATTTATGCCAGTTCTATAATAAAGGGATGTATTTTGAAGGGTCTTTAATTGATATTTAATTTAGTTTTATAAGGGCTACTCCCAAATAAATTGTTTTAAGGTCTCGTATTTTGCTTGTTGCTCGAAGTATTCGGCAGAAGCAAGCCTATGATCGAGATATGTCTACCATCCAGAGAATATGGGATTGTATCTGTAGCCATTTGATCTGATCTAAATAGTTCTTGTTGGGTGAGTAATATTGTATTTGGGTGTTTGCTTACGATCTCGTTAATGATTTTTGTTGCTCGTTTTTGTTCAGTGGCTTTCGGGTTATTCATATAACTTTGTAAGTTCAGATCTCGATGCAACCACATGGCTCTTTTAAAAAGTAGGCTGATGTTTTTATTAAAAGCATAAGGTTCAGACATTACGATGACCTTTTTATGATGTTTTTCAGCGACCTTAAGTAATTCAGAAAAACCATTTTGCTGGTTTTGCTGTACGATGTCAGACCAACGGCCTGCGAATATCAACACATCGTATTGATCTATATGTTTAGATAAATACTCACGATTTAATAAGCACTGTTGATACGCTGTAGATTGTTTGTTCCCTGTAAACTCTTTATTAAGACTTGGATAACACCAGTTTGTCGTAATGGCTTGTATATTTAAGTTCAGCTTCTTTCCAATCTGATCCCAAAACGGGCTATTGTGACCTGCAAATGAATCTCCAAATAACAGTGCCGATTTTGCATTTTTCTGTTCTGAAGCAATTGAGCATTCAAATCCTTGTGAGCCTACTTTGAGATTATGGTTATCTTTAATATTATAAAAACACCACCCATTTTCAACACTTGGCATTTGCATTTTGTCTAGATTAGAGGGAGTGTTAGATTTTTCTCGACTTGCAAGACCATTTTCTTCTATATGTTTATAGATTGGATAAAGTAAGAGTAGGGTGGAAATAAACAATAAATATATATGCCCTTTTTTGAGCTTTTGTAGGGATTTTCGACTACCTTCGATGTATTTATAACTTAACCACCCCAAGAGTAAAGAGAGTCCGAGGGAGAGACTTAAGCTAATAAAATTTAATTTAATAAAAAAATAATTCAATAAGAAAAATACAGGCCAGTGCCATAAATAAATAGAATACGATGCACTACCAATGTTTTGGATGAATTTTGCTTGAGTGAAAATTGAATTTTGACGATTAGCAATTAAGATGAGCATTGTACCCATCACTGGTAATAAGGCTAAAAAGCTTGGCCAAGGTGTATTCTGATTGTATAAAACTAGACTAAGAAGAATAAAGGTAAAACCCAAACCTTCACTGAGTTTTTGTAGTGGGGCAGTGAGTTGTTTATTATTAAAGTAGTAATATACCAAACCTCCAGCAACTAGTTCCCACGTACGCGTTGTCAGCTTAAAGAACCCATACATGGTATCTTTAGCTGTCATTAATGTTGAAAATGATAGGGAAGCAATAAGTATAAGACTTAAAAAAA
The DNA here is from genome assembly GCF_000156555.1 of Acinetobacter sp. ATCC 27244. Classification (NCBI taxonomy): domain Bacteria; kingdom Pseudomonadati; phylum Pseudomonadota; class Gammaproteobacteria; order Moraxellales; family Moraxellaceae; genus Acinetobacter; species Acinetobacter sp. ATCC 27244. The sequence continues at coordinate 76,244 of NZ_GG665963.1, read as the reverse complement.
TACCAATATATTTTAATTTTTTATCAAATTTTGCATAAATAAAGAGCAAGAGTGGAAATAAAAGATAAAACTGCCATTCAACCGAAAGAGACCAAGTGTGAAGTAGAGCTTTATCATGTGTATCGGCAGCAAAATAATCACCAGCTTGGCGATAATAAAGATCGTTTGATAGAAAAGTCAGACTGTATCGTGCATCTTTAGCAAAATTCTTAAAGTCTTCTGGAATAAAAATAAACCAACCCAGTATGGTAAGAAATACAATAAGGAATAAAAGTGCTGGAAATATTCGTACAATTCGAGCGAGATAAAAATCTGTAAAAGAAAGCTGCTGCTTATACAGTTTTTCAATGATAATTTTTGTCATCAGATAACCTGAAATGACGAAAAAAATATCAACGCCAAGATAACCAGCCGAAAACCCAAATATTTGGAAATGGAAAAGTACAACTAAAATTACAGCATAAGCTCTTAATCCATTAATATCATTCCTAAAAGTATTGATGCTCATGCAATAAGTTTTCTAAAAAAAGAGTAATTGTATGATTTATTTCATAATGACTGGATAATTAGATTGTATTGATTTTTTTAAAAGATTCTATGGCACTTGTGGGGGAAAGATTATAAACCTGAACTTGGTGCTCTATAAAGAATTCAGCCGCAGCATCAAAAGCGGGAAAAATTAAATGTAGGTATTGATCTAACATTGTCGGCTGTTTGTTTTCTATACTCTCATAAAAACGTGGCTGAGAAAAATTATTCATATCTAATCCAGCGATATAAATTTCTTTAAAACCAATTGCATATGCGACTTGTAATGCCACATATGGTACAGTTAAATAATCAAATACTGCATTGAATATATTCGTTGAAAAGCCAAATTCGCCATATAAGTGAAAATAAGGTTTTTCTAAATCTAGTTTGTGCTTTTTACCCATGAATGGTTCAACAGTTTTATCTTGGAAAATAGTCTCGATGATTTTGATTTCGCACTTAATTTGACTTGGGTCAATTCTTTTTAAAATGATGTCTAAACATCGAGGCGTTGTGAAAAATATACAATCACTGTCCAGAACTTTTAATATTAGATCGAAACGCTTAGTCGTAAAATTAAAATCAATAATTACGTAATATTTAAAGTGAATGTGATCTAGTGAAATAGCACCATTCACACCAATATAGTCATAGTCAGGATTGGTCAGAAAACGTTGATCTATATCTTTGACAGAAGGCCCAGTTGCAACCAATACACAGGTATTTTTTTGACTTTTAAATGGTTTTGTATGATCGGCAATTAATTTTTTATTAAAAAATAATTGCTCTAAGTCACCTTCGCTATTGCGAACAGTCTTGTAGTATGGCCAATAGCGGCGATTATGTTTATATGCTTTGGAATGGAAAGACTTATAAAGGAACTTGAAAATATTTTGTGTAATACGATTGAAAATCTGTTGCATCGAGTTTACTCAGGTATAAGTTTACCACCATAGGATGGAGGATAGACTAAAATTAATCTCTTAATTATATGATATTTTTTATTATTAGCGCGATTGTGGGAGAGTGAATCTGTATTGAATATTTTAACACTACCTCTCCATCGTATATTGTTTAAAAGAAGTAGTGTTATTGTAGCTGCGAAAGCATTAATCATCTAAAGAAAATTTCTTTTTTCCTTTAAATACAGACTTAAGCGATTGAACTGAGCGATTAAACCAGTTCGCCTCTGCATCTGGACGGGTTACTTTGTTGCCATGATAGTTGACCTGTGTTGCTTTTGAAAAATTACCGAAAGGAGTGATCGTATAGTTTTCAGGGCGATACCCATTTTCAAGAGCTTCTTGGTAGTATTGATCAAATAATGCGACAAGGTCTTCACGTGGGTGCGGCATGATTTTCCCATCAAACCAATGCTTTTGCCCAGATGCTTCAAGGCGCGGTAAGGCATATTTATGACTAAACTGTGTACCCATATCAGAGTAATGCAAAATTTTAATTTGCTCAATTGGAAGACCTTCACCATCAATATTGTTGTATGAATCTTGATAAGGTTGAACAAGTTCAGGCTTTTCTTTGATGAGCTGCATCAGTTTTTTATGTCCCTCAGGATCTGCTTGTAGTTCTTTTAATGTAGGCAAATGTTGTTTTGCTTTTTCACAGTCCCATACACAGGTGCATAAACGAGCAGTACTCTTTCCACCCTTTGCGATCACGATCGCATCATTACTCAGTGGATGTGACCATAGCTCAGCAATATCACATAAAACAACGACATCCGCATCCATATAGATGGCACGACCTTGAAAGTTGCATGACTCAGGGATTGCCCAACGGAAACCTGAGAATGGAGTTGCCCATTTTTCTGTATGCCAACCTTCTCGAGTTTCTTGATTACTGTACCATGGACTTTTAGGGTCATGGCTTAATTGCATCCAAACAATTTCAACAGGGTGTTGGGTGTGTTTTCGAATGCTGTAATCTAAAACCATCATTTGTTCTAAATCACAGTTGTTGGGATCACAACCCACAAATACTTTAATTACTTCATTGTTCATATCTGCAATCACTTCATTATTTATAAAATCAATGCAGTAAGTAGAAGATAACATCTAAAAGAACTGCATGATAAATTAAAAACTAACATTGTAAGTCTATCTTTTCAACATGACTAGCATTGATGTGTATTGTGAACAAATCAACGCAGGATTTCGATATTGGTACAAATGTGTTTTACTTTGTTGTTGTATTTACAAGATAGAATATGAATAATACTTAGATTTTAATATCTTAATGCATTGTGGCACGTTGTTGCTAGTGAAGATTATACTATGAAGAATTATGTGATCAGCCTTACTTATGCGGATCAGCGTCGCGATCATATTTTATCGATTTTTCAGAAACAGGCGATAGATTTTTGTTTCTTTGATGCTGTCACGCCTGCCACGATGGAGCAGATTGCAAATGTTTTAGGACTTGATATAACAAAAACAGATCTTGCTAAAAGTGAAGTGGCTTGTCTATTAAGTCATGCTGCATTATGGCAAAAGGCAATCGATGAAAATTTGAGTCATATCGCAATTTTTGAAGACGATATTCATTTAGGAGAAGAAGCTACTATTTTCTTAACTAAAAGTGATTGGATTCCTGAGGGCTGCTCAATTATTAAGTTGGAAGCTTTTTATCCTAAAGTGGGGGTAGACTCTTCTTTTAGAAGTTTGCCTTCAAAGCGTAAATTATCTTTATTAAAGACCGTACATATGGGGTGTGGTGGCTATATTCTATCGCAGCAAGCAGCTCGTGATTTACTCAATTTATTAGCAACTTATGAACAGTTGATTCCAGTTGATCATATTGTTTTTAAAGACTATATGACAAAGTTCCCTAATCAGATTTTCCAAATGCTACCAGCACTTTGTATTCAAGATCATCTTTTGGGACAGCATGTTAACTTCCCAAGTTTTTTAGAAAAAGATAGGAACATTCGCAAAGGAGAGTACGAATATCAAATTAAGCCTAAGCTTAACTTTGTTCAAAAAATACAACGAGAGAGACTGAGACTCTCGGCGCAAATAATTAAATTGTTGAAAGAGTTTGTTTTAGTGTTGAAAGGAAAAAGGCTCACAAAAGTTAAGTTTAAATAATCACTTTGAAAAGATAAGATTATTTTTTATATAATTCATCTGAAGCATTCTCGCCCCTAAACCTTTTATATCCCCACATATATTCTGTAGGAAAGCGGTTGATCATCTGTTCAACTGCTTTATTCAGTGCAGTCGTTGCAGCCTCAATATCTCGATCATAGAGTTGAGGATCATTAAGATCATCACAGTAGACTTCAAAACCTTCATCATCTTCGCGACGAAAACAGCTTAAGCCCACTAAACGGCATTGAGTTTTTTGTGCCATTTTACTCGCAAGTGTACTCGTGAGGCAGGGAATTCCAAAAAAAGGAACCACAACACCACCTGAAGGTTGGGGTACATGATCGGGCAGAATCACACTAAATCCGCCTTGTTTTAGGTTTTTAAACAAGGCTTTTACCCCATTGGCATCTGTTGGAACCAACGTTGCATTGAGTCGCTGTCGAGCATGTAAAGCAAAAGCATTAAAGCCACTATCTTTCATCGGTTTGTACATGATGGTGGGGATACCGTATTGGTGTACCCAAGCATTCATCATTTCCCAAGTTCCAAGATGTGGTGTAATGATTAAAGCACCTTTAGGATCGGTGAGTGCATCGGTTAAGACTTCTAAATTATGCACAGTATGAATTTGCTGGATACTCCACTCAGGAGGCATTGCCCAGCATTTTCCAGATTCAATATAGCTGAGACATTGCTTGGTGACGCTTTCCCGAGCCATTTTTTCTTTTTGATCGATCGTTAGCTCTGGATAGGCGAGAGCTAAATTGATTCGAGTTTTCCATAACATACTTTTGTTTGGATTTTGATTGATAAAGTATGCCGCCACTTTTGCAATACTACGTAAAAATGGTAAAGGTAAAACTCGAAGCAAGGTACGATAAAAGGACATGTGAATTAATCTTGCTTATCCGCATTTCCTTTGAGCACCATATAAATCAGTGCTGCAAAGATCAGTAAGGCGCCGGCTAAGCTACTGACACAAAAATATAAGATGCGTTGATAAGTGGTCATATTGAAGAGTTCATTCGACAAGATGTAACGCATAAGGAACCATTGCGCGAGTGAAAACACAATAATAACAATGGTATGTCGACGAACATCTGGACGCATAGCCATGGGCAGATACCTTCAATAGAAAACTGGCTTATTATGCCATTAAAGAGAATCAATCTCAATTTACAACAAAGGCGCTGTAAACAGCGCCTTTATCTCACTTAAATCATTAAGCTTCTTTCTTTGCTTGTTCGCGTAAACGAATACCTAAGTCACGCAATTGGTTTGCTTCAACTGGTGCTGGTGCTTGCGTCAATGGACATTCTGCTGTCTTGGTTTTTGGGAATGCAATTACATCACGAATAGAAGATGCACCTGTCATCAACATGATCAAGCGATCAAGACCAAATGCTAAACCACCGTGAGGAGGTGCACCGTAACGCAATGCATTGAGTAGGAAGCTAAATTTCTCTTCAGCCTCATCTTCGCCAATACCTAAAGCTTCAAAAATCGCTTTTTGCATTTCTAAAGTATAGATACGAAGTGAACCACCACCGATTTCAGTACCGTTCAATACCATGTCATATGCAACAGAAAGTGCTTCACCTGGATTGTTCTTCACTTCTTCAACACTTGATTTAGGCAGTGTGAATGGGTGATGCACAGACGTCCATTTGCCATCATCAGTTTCTTCAAACATTGGGAAGTCAACAACCCAAAGTGGTGCCCATTCTTTTGTTGCAAGATTGAGGTCATGACCGATTTTGACACGAAGTGCGCCCATTGCATCGTTTACGACTTTGGCTTTATCCGCGCCAAAGAATACGATGTCGCCGTTCTCAGCACCAACACGTTTTAATAGATCAAGTACGATTGGCTCGATAAACTTAACGATTGGTGATTGTAGACCTTCGATGCCTTTTTCAAGCTCGTTAACTTTAATATAAGCCAAGCCTTTTGCACCGTAGATACCGACGAATTTGGTGTATTCGTCAATCGCACTACGTGGTAGTGAACCAGCACCTGGAACGCGTAACGCAACAATACGACCTTTAGGATCTTTCGCAGGGCCAGCGAATACTTTGAACTCAACGTCTTGCATTAAGTCTGCAACGTCAACCAATTTCAATGGAATACGCATATCCGGTTTGTCAGATGCATAGTCACGCATTGCGTCCGCATAGGTCATACGTTCAAATTTATCGAATTTTACATTCAATAATTCATCGAACATTTTAACTGTTAAGCCTTCCATTAAATCCATGATGTCATCGTCACTCATGAACGATGTTTCAACGTCGATTTGGGTAAATTCAGGCTGGCGATCCGCACGTAAATCTTCGTCACGGAAACATTTAGCGATTTGGTAATAACGATCAATACCGCCAACCATCAACAATTGTTTGAACAACTGTGGTGATTGTGGAAGTGCATAGAAGCTACCATTTGAAACACGGCTTGGAACCAAATAGTCACGTGCGCCTTCAGGAGTTGCACGCGTCAAAATTGGTGTTTCAACGTCTAAGAAACCATGATCTTCAAAATAGTTACGGATCAAATTGGTTACTTTAGAACGGAAGCGTAAACGTTCTAGCATTTCTGGACGACGAATGTCCAAGAAACGATATTTCAAACGAATTTCTTCAGAAATATTGGTGTTTTCATCATTCAATGGGAATGGAGGAGTTTCAGAAGCAGCAAGTACTTCGATTTCTTTACCTAAAACCTCGATTTGACCACTGACCATGTTGGCATTTTCAGTACCAGCATAACGACGGCGAACACGACCTGTAATTTTTAAAACGAATTCAGAACGCGCTTTATCAGCAGTTTCAAATGCTTCTGGGGTATCTGGGTCGATAACCACTTGTACGAGACCATCACGATCACGCATATCAAGGAAAATTACACCACCATGGTCACGGCGACGGTGGACCCATCCACATAGAGTAACTGTTTGATCGATTTGGGCTTCAGTAAGAGAGCCACAGTAATGAGTGCGCATCATATTGAATTATATATCCAAACTATATTGGCTAGAAGGTGAATGCGTAAACAGCGCAGCACCAATGAAGGGGAGATTATGCCTTGTTGAGCGTCTTGTCTCAAGTCTTAAAATATGTAAACAGATGCTTTGAGAGAAAACTAAGCCTTATAAGCTTTACGATCTAAAAATAATAACAGGAGACATGCAACCGTAAACAAGATGAGACCAGTCTGTGTAAATTCATTGATCGATTTTCCAATGAAAAAATAAGGTTCACTCAACCAGATTTCAGACGCAATATGACGGCTATAATCCCAAATGGATAATAGCCCGCCAAGGACTGAAATAATTAAACTGACAACTGCGAAAGTTTTAATTTTTTGTGGAACCAAGCTGTTTTGCTTGTGACTTTGATAGTAATGCCAACACATCCAAAAAATAAAAGGGAGGGCGACAATAGATGAACCAATTTGTAAGATAAAATGCAATGGATAAGTAAAGCCGAACAACGAGATGTGCTGAGCAAGTACAGTTTTAAATGCAAAGGTGCGAAAGTCGAGATGCGTTAGTCCATCCCAAATCAAATGTGTTGCTGTTCCAATGATAATCGCAAAGCAACTCATCAAGCTAAAAGCAATAAAACTGTCAAATGAATGAATATTTAAATCATCTCGAATTACAAATAGTCGATAGAGGACGGGACGATAAAGTAAATACCAAAGTAAACAAAAGAATAGGCCAATGGGTAGATTTGGAAATAAAACCCCTGCCCATTGATGGGTAAGAGCAATGCTTTCGGGTGTAAACAACCGATATAAATCTGGTGTCATACAGCCGATCGCCAAGGCTGCGATTGGTAAATGACCTTTGCTGAGTTTGGATAAGGGAGGTGCAAGAACAGCGTGAGACAAGGTAAATGGCATATTGTTATAAAACAAGTTTTATAAAATCATGGAGTCACAGTGTAGCAAATGTTTTTTTCAGCTATGTTTTTTATTGCAAAATAAATGAAATGTTATAGTATAACAATCAATATTTGAGCTGATCCGAGACACGGTATGTCATTTTCAAAAAATATTTTAACCTTATCTATACTTGCTGCTGTATCTGTATCGGCACTTGCAGCAGAAAATCAAAAAGTCCAAACGCTAGAAACGATAAGAATCAAAGCACATCCACTTGAGCAAACTTCACAAGATTTTGCGGTTGCAGATACAGTGGTTGATCAAAAAACCTTGACTGAAGGTGCCGTTACGATTGGGGATGCACTTGCCAGTGAAGTTGGCATTTATTCCAATCAATTTGGTGCGGGTTCTAGCCGACCTGTAATCCGTGGGCAAGATGGTGCACGTGTTAAGGTGCTTCAAAACTCTTCAGAAAATATCGATGTTTCTACATTGTCGCCTGACCATGCTGTGACCGTTGATCCTGCGCTTGCAACACAAGTAGAAGTAATTCGTGGACCCTCTACCTTATTATTTGGTGCGGGTACTGTGGGCGGTTTGGTCAATGTAAATGACAGTAAACTCCCAACAAAAATGCCAGAAAAAGGCTATGAAGGTAATGTAGGGCTACGTTACAACACAGGCAGTGACGAAAAATTAGCAAGTGCGGGCGTAACTGTAGGATTGGGAGATCAATTTGCATTACGTGTTGAAGGTTTAAAGCGAGAAGCTAATGATTATATTGCACCGAACTATTTCCATGAGGGTGAAAAAGAGCGTCGTGTAGATAATACTTTTGCTGAAGGACAAACGGTAAATGTAGGATTATCTTGGATTTATGATCGTGGTTTTACAGGAATTTCATATAGTAACCGTCAAGATAAGTACGGTTTACCTGGACACAGTCATGAATATGAAAGTTGTGATGCACATTTAGTTGGTCGACCACATTTACATTGTGGAGACCATGGTCATGACCACGGACATGATGATCATGATGACGACCATGGACATGATGACCACGATCATGATCATGAGCATGCACATGGTGGACCATGGATTGATCTAAAATCTGAACGTTATGATTTCCGTACAGAATTAGATGATCCGTTCGCAGGCTTTAAAAAGATGCGTGCTCAAGCAAGCTACACTGATTATCGTCATGATGAAATCGAAGAGGATACCATCACGACTCGATTCAAAAATAAGGGTTATGACGGACGTTTTGAGCTGGTTCATAATCCACTTGGGGCATGGGAAGGGGTAATTGGAACTCAGTACAGCCAACAGAAGTTGACTTTAACTGGTCAAGAAGCTTTCTTGGCACCAAATACCACGAAGAAATGGAGTGTATTTGCTTTAGAACATGCACAATTCAATGATGTCCATGTTGAACTTGCAGCACGTGCGGATAAACAAAAGATTGATATTGATGATTCAAGCAAGCAAGATTTTGACGGTTCAGCCTTTTCTGTTTCAGGTGCGGCAAATTGGGAGTTTGCACCGAATTATAAACTCTCTTTTGTTACCTCTCATCAACAACGTTTGCCACTGGCACAAGAGCTATATGCAAATGGCAAACATTTTGCGACCAATACCTATGAGTTAGGTAATGATCAGTTGAAGAAAGAGAAGTCAAATAATGTAGAACTAGGTTTCCATTATGACGACAATATATTTGATTACCATGTTCACGTTTATCATAACTGGTTTGATGATTATATCTTTGCACAGACATTAGATCGTTATGAAGACTTCCGCTTGGTTGAGTACACCCAAGATAAAGCTCGTTTCTATGGTGCTGAAGCTGAGGCTGGTTATCAAGTTTCACCAATCTATAAAGTGAGCGTATTTGGTGATTACGTTCGTGGCAAAATCGACAATGAGAACGCGCCTCGTGTACCCGCCGGTCGTTTAGGTACTAAAGTCAAGGCTAACTTTGGCGACGGATTTAGCGGTTCTGCAGAGTATTATCATGTATTCCAACAGGATAAGATTGCTGCATATGAAACCGATACGCAAAGCTACAATATGGTTAATCTCGGTGTAGCTTATTCTGGTCAATACAGTAGTGCAGGTGATTATCGTGTATTCCTAAATGCCAATAACCTATTGGATGAAAAGGTGTATCAACATGCGTCTTTCTTATCAACAGTTCCACAAGTGGGGCGTAACTTTACAGTGGGTGTGAATTTTAGTTTCTAATTTTTCACTTAAATCTTATTGAAAAATCAAAGTATAAGCTCTAGCCTTAAACCATTAGGCTAGGGCTTTTTCTTTTTATATGCGTATCTTCCAACGAATCCATCAAAAATTAAACTGGTCAGGTCGGCGTTACATGGCAGTCATATTAAGTATTTTGGTGATTGGGTATCTTGCTTCTGCAATTTACCACACAGTAAAACCACTTCCGAAAGGATTGGATTTTACTGGACCACTTCGCCATGCCAATGTGAAATTTTTAGCGGATCAAACCTATCTAGATACGCAGGGACAGCAACAGGTTGATCAACACATTTTTGATGAAATGTTGCAACTGATTAACGAGGCTAAAACCACCATTGTGCTGGATATGTTTCTTTTTAATCAGGAAGTCGGAAAGTCAAAAGTCCAGCAGCGCCCATTAATGCAACAATTAACAGATGCGTTGATGGCCAAACGTCAAGAAAACCCACAAATACAGGTGGTGCTGATCACGGATCCAATTAACTCGGTTTATGGTGGGATTGCTCCAACACATTATGCTCAATTACGCCAAGCAGGTATTCAAGTCATTGAAACAGACTTGAAACCCTTGCGCGCCTCAAATCCATTATGGTCTGGATTTTGGTATATCTGTTGTCAGGACTTAGGGAATAACCCAAATCGAGGATGGTTAAACAATCCATTCGGTGAGCAAAAAATAACTTTGCGTAGTTATTTATCGCTGTTTAATTTTAAGGCCAATCATCGTAAAACCTTGGTTGTGGATACAGATTCAGGTTGGAAAAGCTTGGTCACTTCGGCAAATCCACATGATGGCAGTTCGCGTCATAGTAATGTTGCACTAGTCGTAGACGGCGCAACAGCAATAGATATGCTGCAAACAGAGCAAACGGTTGCACAGATGTCACAAGGGGGAAGCCCGATCGTGATTATGGGCGGCCTAACTGAAGATAAAAGTCTTCCTCAAGTTCAAGTACTGACTGAAAAAGCAATTTACACAGCTGTTCTGAAAATGATTGAAGGCACTAAGAAAGATGAATATTTAGATGTTGCAATGTTTTATCTGTCTGAAAGAAAAATTATCAATGCGTTGAAACAGGCACAACAACGGGGTGCAAAGATTAGGATTATTCTTGATCCCAATAAAGATGCTTTCGGACGTCAGAAGAATGGCATGCCTAATCGACAAGTCGCTTCTGAATTGAATGCTGCAGGCATTCCAATACGTTGGTGTGATACCCGTGGCGAGCAGTGTCATAGTAAAATGTTATTAAAATACGATAAACAACATGCCGAGTTGATTTTGGGTTCTGCTAACTTAACCGCACGTAATCTAAAAAATTATAATCTCGAAACCAATATGCGAGTGTTTGGTTCTACACAAGCGCCAGTGTTTAAAGATGCTCAGCAGTATTTTGATTCATCGTGGGAGAATCAGAATGCACGTCAAATCACGGTTGATTATGTAAAGTATGCGGATGAATCGAAAGGAAAATACTGGTTGTATCGCTTTATGGAGTGGTCAGGTTTATCGACTTTTTAATGCTTATACCCCCCTCTTTTGATAAGAGGGGGTGATATTTCTTTAGGCATTCGGCGGGATCAACTGATCCAAATCTTTATCTGCAAGTTGCTCTAATTCGCTTAGGTCTGTTTGAATTTTCCATTGTCCTACTTCGTCTACTGGATTGGGTAAACGTGCTTCTAACCAATCACAAATCACGTCTGGATTAAACTCAGGATGATTGCATTGAATTACCCAAGCCAAAAAGTCTTTTGGCTCGCCATTCATATACGGTGGGGGAGAGACTGGGAAAAACTGTGTAGGTAAACGTTCATTGGTCGATAAATAATTCAGTACATGTCCGAGTTCCTGAACGGTTTGCCATGCGAGTGGATGTTCTACATCGATATTAAATTTAAACCACCATGCATGTTGACCATCTGAGCCATGCGCAACAATACGTGATTCTTGAACGCTAGGAACTTTACAAAAAAATTGATAGAGGCGATCAAAGTTCATTTCTGACACAGCTATTGACTCAAAACTCAAAAATAGATTCTAGCACATTCTAAAAGTCAGCTAAAAAGTGTCTCCTTATTTCATCCTAAATCAAATTGAAATAGCAAACAATGTAACAGTCTCTGTAGATTTTTTGTTCTAAAATATTGTAATGATAGTCCTTATGAGGATAGGGCAATGCTGCAATCAAAATATTATCGACATGGTATGATCGGTTTGCTGAGCTGCTTTTCAGCGATGACTTATGCTGATAATGCATGGGGTGGTTATAGTGGTGTAGAACGTCGGTCTTATCATCAAACTACACCTTCTTATCAGCAACCTGCGCAAGATCCTTTTGCATTTTCTAATCAGCGCTATACGCCAACTGCTCCACCTAAAGGCTATTACTATCAACCTTATCAAAATAGCCATCCATATCCGCGCTATCCACAACCTCGAGTACGAATAGAATATTATCCTGATACACAAACAGAATATCGCTATCGCCGTGAATCGTTTGTTGTTGGAAATGCATTACCTGCTGAGTTTAGAAGTGAACGTTATGTGGTGCGAGATTGGGGATATTATTCATTACGTGAACCACCACGAGGCCGCCATTGGGTTGTGGTCGATGGTCGTTACTTTTTGGTGACGGATGATAATTACACCATTGAAATTATCCGTTGATATGCTTAGTGTACCAATAATGGACAGCTTCAATCAGTCTCCATAATTTCTTGGAAATGATTACAAAGTTTTGCAATGTCCAAGCTTTTGTTCATGGTTTCTCCCAGAGTTTCTTTTAATCTGACTTCAGATCAAAGAGCAGAGGATCAAAGAATGAAAAAGACATTAGCACTACTAGTTTCAACAATAATGCTAGGCATGTCTGCATGTGCTGTGGCATAGCCGTCAAACCAATGGAAACATGATCATAGAGATCGTTATGACCATCGTTACGACCGTTATGACCATCGTAAAGACCAACGTAAGCCACCACATTGGTCAAATGCGGATCGTGGGAATCATTATGGACAACGTATTACATTTAAACGTGGTGAACGTGTACCTTCTCAGTTCCGCAATAGCCGTTATGTGATCTCTAATTATCGTCAACATCGTTTATATCAGCCACCACGTGGTTATCAATGGATGAAGATACAAGGTCGTTATATCTTAGTTGATTCTAAATACCGCGTGTATCGTGTCGCATAAACTAGAGACAAAATTCAAGCAGGCTGTGGCCTGCTTTTTTTTTATGCTAATTCGTCATCTTGGGGTTTCGGGATTTTATTGGCGGACACAGTATGTTCTTGATCTTTACCGCGAAGTACTGATGGGTAGTGCCATGATGCAAAACGAACTACGAGAATTGCAAAAGCTAGGATTAGAATCGAACCAGTAATAATCACAAGATCCATGGATGCCTTATGATGGTGCTGAATGTCGGCAATCAATAAGCGAGTCAGAGCGGTAATGGCAATATAAATTAAAAAGCGAACAGGCATATGATTGGTTTTGAAGTAAATGCCAACCATTGCTCCCAGTTCAAGATAAATAAATAGTAGAAGAATGTCATCGATGCTTGCATATTGTTTGATGGTGAGCATCTCAATTACAGTATGCACGGCTGACCATGCGATCATGCAGCCAATGATGAATAAGGCAATATAATGAAAAGCCTCAACCGCATAATGACCAAAACGATCAGACAAGCGTTGTAAATTTTCCAGTTTTTTATCTTTTTGAGTAGGCATTGCAATAGTGACTCTCAGCGCGATGATAAGTCTGTTATGCAATTTCTATGCTGTTTTATAAAATTTGATGAAAAAAAGCGCCTGAATATTCAGACGCTTTTTGTTCAATTCAGTGATTAAGCTTGATTTGTGAAATAGTCTTCACTAAAGCTCATGATTAAGTCAGAACCAGCTTCAACTTTCTTAATACGTGATTCTAGTTCAGGTAAAATACGTGTTACGAAATATTGAGCTAAAGCAAGCTTGCTTTGGTAGAAATCACCAGACTTGTCTTTCGCAGCAGCAGCGATTTTTGCGAACATATAGGCAAAGCTGAGTAAGCCTACAGCATGTAAATAATCAACTGCAGCTGAGTTCGGGAACTCTACATTTTCAGCAGCTTGTTCAATGATAAACTGAGTGACTGCTTCAATTTCTGTCGCTGCATCTAAAGTTGCATCTTTGATGAAGTTCAAATCTGCGTCTAATGTATTGGCAAAGTCACGGATTTCAGTGATGTATTCAGCGATAAATGCACCGCCATTTTTAATCACTTTACGACCAATTAAATCCTGAGACTGAACACCGTTGGTGCCTTCGTAGATTTGAGCAATACGAAGATCACGAATACATTGTTCCATACCCCATTCACGGATATAGCCGTGACCACCAAATACCATTTGTGCATCTAAGGTTGCTTGGAATGCAGTATCTGTGAGGTACGCTTTTGCAATTGGGGTTAACAACGCAACGCGGTCATTGGCTTTTTTCACTGCTTCTGGATCAGTTGAGAATTTAGTGATGTCGAGTTGCTGACCTACGTAAACTGCAAATGCACGAGATGCTTCATTGTTGGCACGAACATTGAGCAACATACGACGTACATCACCGTGAACTAAGATGCTGTCAGCCGGTTTGTTTGGTGATTGAACCCCAGCAGCGCTGCGACCTTGTAGACGATCAGTTGCATACTGTGCTGCATTTTGGTAAGCAAATTCAGAAGCACCAAGACCTTGGATACCCATCGATAAACGTTCATAGTTCATCATCACGAACATCGCTGCAAGACCTTCGTTTTCTTTACCAACGAGGTAGCCTTTTGCACCGTCAAAGTTCATGACACAAGTTGCAGAGGCTTTGATGCCCATTTTGTGTTCGATTGAACCAGGACCTACTGGATTGCGTTCACCTAAAGAACCATCATCATTTACAAGGTACTTCGGTACGATGAATAAAGAAATACCTCGTGAACCAGCTGGCGCATCAGGGGTTTTTGCAAGTACCAAGTGAATGATGTTTTCAGCTAGGTCGTTGTCACCGCCAGTGATGAAGATTTTAGTACCAGTAATATTATAAGTACCGTCTTCGTTGCGCTCAGCTTTAGTTTTGATAATCCCTAAATCTGTGCCAGCATGTGGCTCAGTTAAGCACATGGTACCTGACCATTCACCAGAGTAGATTTTAGGTAAATAAGTTTCTTTTTGCTCTTGAGATGCATAGCTGTTTAATGCCATACCTGCACCCACAGAAAGAAGCGGGTAGAGCAAGAATGATGGATTGGTTGCGAATAACATCTCATCAGCAAGAACAGTCAGCATTTTTGGCATTGCCTGACCGCCCCATTCCTCATCAGCACCTAAGCCAATCCAACCACCTTCAGCGTATTGACGGAATGCTTCTTTAAATCCTTCTGGTGTGAATACTTCACCGTTAACCCAACGTGCACCTTCTTCATCACCAGTACGGTTTAATGGGTGCGTAACGTTTTGGGCAAACTTTGCCATTTCTTCTAAAATTGCTTCGGCGGTTGCAGCATCTACATGAGCAAGATTCTCATTAGACTGCCAGAATTGTTCTGCTTTAAATACATCATTTAAGATGAATTTCATGTCTGCTAAAGGTGCATTGTAAATTGGCATAATCATTCCTTTTTACGCACATGTCATGTGCAAAGTGATCAAATAAAACGAACAAATAAATTGAATAATGTAAATTTAGCATCGATTAAACAAAAAAAGGACGGTCAAAACTGACCAGTCCTTTTTCTGTGATGAACGTTGCATCTCATTCTAATCTATGATTAGAACGCGAAGTGTTCCGCATCAAGTTCAAACAATGGCGCAACACCAGTTGAAAGTACATCTACATGTGAGCGAATACGTGGCAAGATCTTCTTGAAGTAGAAGCGAGCAGTCGTTATTTTTGCATTGTAGAAGTCAACGTCAGTGGTGCCTTCAGCTAGTTTCTCCTGAGCAACCAATGCCATACGAGCCCATAGGTAAGCAAGCGTTACATAGCCAGAGAAATACATGTAATCAACTGCAGCTGCACCAACTTCATCAGGGTTTTGCATTGCGCGCATACCGATTTGCATCGTGATGTCGCCCCACTCTTTGTTTGCAGCAGCTAAAGGTGCAACAAATTCTTGCATTGCTGCGTTGTCTTTGTTCGCTTCAACAAATTTATGGATGATCTTGGTGAAGTCTTTTAACATTGCACCTTGAGTTTGCAATACTTTACGACCTAACAAGTCAAGTGCTTGGATTTCAGTAGTACCTTCGTATAAGCAAGCAATACGTGTATCACGTACGATTTGCTCCATACCGTGCTCAGAAATAAAGCCATGGCCACCAAAGATTTGAACCCCATGATTTGCAGATTCGTAACCAGTTTCAGTTAAGAATGCTTTTGCAATTGGCGTCAATAAAGACAAGATGTTGTCAGAGAATTTACGATCTTCTTCAGTTGCACCTTGTTCAACGATATCTGCGTGTAGACTCAACAGATGCACTAGTGCGCGACCACCTTCTGCAAATGCTTTCTGCGTCAACAGCATGTTACGTACCGCAGGGTGCACAATGATTGGATCTGCTTCTTTTTCAGGCGCTTTAGGACCTGAAAGTGAACGCATTGCTAAACGATCTTTCGCATATGCTAAAGCACCTTGGAAAGAACCTTCAGATGCAGCAAGACCTTGAACGGCTGTACCAATACGTGCAGTGTTCATGAATGTGAACATGCAGTTTAGGCCGCGGTTTTCTGGTCCGATCAAGTAACCTTTTGCTTTATCAAAGTTGATGACGCAAGTTGCATTACCATGAATCCCCATTTTGTGTTCGATTGAACCACAACGGACAGCGTTACGCTCGCCTAAAGAGCCATCTGCATTTACATTGAACTTTGGTACGATAAATAGTGAAATACCTTTGGTGCCTTTAGGTGCGCCAGGAAGACGAGCAAGAACAATATGGACAATGTTCTCAGCCATGTCATGTTCACCTGCTGAGATAAAGATTTTCTCGCCTGTGATGGCATAGCTACCGTCTGATTGAGGCTCAGCTTTGGTACGAATGATACCTAAATCAGAACCTGCATGTGATTCAGTAAGACACATGGTGCCGGTCCAAACACCTGAAACCAAGTTAGGTAGATAGGTGGATTTTTGTTCATCTGAACCGTGATGTTCTAAAGTACGCACAGCACCATGAGAAAGACCTGGGTACATGCCCCATGCCCAGTTTGCTGTACCTACCATTTCTGAAATCACGTTTCCTAGAGAAACAGGTAGACCTTGACCGCCATATTGCTCTTCAGCAGACAGCGATGGGAAGCCAAGTTCGATATATTTTTGATACGCTTCTTTGAAACCAGTAGGCGTAGTGACAACACCGTCATTCCAAGTACAACCTTCACGGTCGCCTGATTGGTTGATAGGAGAAAGTTCATTCTCACAGAAATCTGCCGCTGCTTCTAAATATTGATCAACCAATTCACGGCTTACGGTGCCCTGAAATGCAGGCAGTTTTGCGTAATGTGCTTCAGCATTTAATAATTCGTGCAATACGAACTGCATATCACGTAAGGGTGCTTTGTATTGTGGCATAGCGGGTTCCTCAATACTGGTCAAACCAGAGTTATAATCTTAGTCAATGATAAATGTGCCCAATGGCACCATTTTGTACCGCTAATCGTGCAACAAGTTATAGTTCGGTACAAGCTATTACAGGTCATTTCTTAGTGACTGCTAAGTCAAAGATTGTTATGTAGCCTGTTTAAGCACTGAGATTGTATGTGTTTTTTGAGGTTTTTACTCAAATTCGATCGCTAAAATCGTAAGCAGCTGTGTAAAGCAGTAAAAATGTGATTTTTATACTAAATTCCACCACTAAAAAAGGCGCTTCAATGCGCCTGTATCAACGGTGATTTGAATTAAGTTGTTGCATTACTTCCTCGTTTAAATTGTGATTTATCAGGCGTAAAGCGTACTTCACATGTTCCTTCGATTACACGATTATTCAACTGAACATTGACACGCTCACCAATTTTTTTCCCTTGGCAAGCTTGTTCTACTTTTGCTCGTTCCGCTTTGTGTTTCGCTCGCATTTGTTCACGATGTTCTAAGCGTTGTTCACGTTTGGCTTGCCACTCAGCACGTTGTTCTGGTGTAAGTTCACGTTTTTGGTGAGCATGACGCTGCTCTGCTTCTATTGACGGTTTTTGTGCTGTTGTTGATTGGCAAGCTGCTAAACCCATCGCAGAACCAAGTAGTGCCGCCATCATAACGAGTCTAGTTTTGTTCATCGCTATATCCTATATCATTGATTGTGATTTGATGGATAAAGATTAGATAATAAAGATGAAGAAACAATGGAGAGTTTTTTTGAAGCATGTTGGGTACAATTCATAAGTAGAACAATATTGAGACTTAAATTTTGAATGTTCGTCGTGTTCCGATCGCTTTGCGCTTATTTCTCACAGTGTTACTCACGACCTTGCTGATCGCAACGATTAGCTTAGGCGTGTTGCATTGGACGATGCAAAAAAACTTTGCACGTTATGTTGCTGACGTGGAAATGCAGAAGTTAGATCGTTTGATTGCCAATCTTGGTAACGTTTATAGAATATATCATGACTGGGGCAATGCGATTCAGGCACAAATTTTACAAATTGAAGGAACCGCCGCACCTGATGATTATGATCGTCTTTCACAGTGGTGGTTGCGTAGACAATATGATATTGCTTTACAACAACGTTATTTTAATGAACACACATTGTTAAACCTTTCACCAACGTTGACGCAAAATAATGCCGAGATCAGAAGTCGTCAGATCTTTAATGAAGAAGAATTACAGGTTTTAAAACAGAATTTACCATCAGAATATCAACCTTTTGAGGGGTTGCGTTTTCCACTCAGTCCAAGCCAATTTCGTTTGAAAAAAGAAGGCTCGGAGGACGAACAAGAAAGCAAAACCAACAGTGCTAATGTAAATACGCAAGCGAAAAAGCGTTTTGTATCAATACCTGATCGTTTAGGATTAAGCTCTCGTCTATCGTTATACAATGAAAATCAACAATTCATTGTGGGTGAACCATCATCGGATCAGTTGTCGTATCGCCCTATCATTGTAGATGAAAAGGTAGTGGGTTATCTCGGTCTGAAACCTGTTTTAGATCAGGATGATGCTTCTAGTATCAATTTCTTTAGTAACCAAAAGCGTTATTTATTTTTGGTTTATGTGCTGACTGTATTATCGAGTCTGGTGGCTGCATTGTTAATGGCAACCTATTTTAAAAAGCCAATTCAGCGCTTGCTTAAGGCAACTTTAGAGTTGACCAGAGGTAATTATCAACATCAGGTGATGATTAAACGAAATGATGAGTTAGGGGATTTATCAAATCAGTTGAACCATTTGGCTGATATTCTGCATCAACATGAACAATCTCGCCGTCAGTGGGTGGCTGATACTTCACATGAGTTAAAAACACCATTGGCCGTATTGCAAGCACAGATTGAAGCGATGCAGGATGGAATTCGAAAAGCGACACCAGAACATCTTGAGGCAATGATGCGTCAAGTATCCAGTTTAAAGAAACTAACTCAGGACCTAGCAGATTTAGCGCAGGCGGAAGCACAACAACTGAAATGTTATTTTGCTGAAGTCAATCCTTGGGATGTCGTACTACAAGAAGTGGAAAATTTTAAATCGACTTTTGAGCAACATCAGCTCGAGGTTGAATTATTAGGTGAGGGGGCATTGTTGTCCTTAGATCGTGATCGCTTTAAACAGATTATCGTGAATTTATTAGGAAACTGTGTGCGTTATACCGAAAAAGGCGGAAAAATACAGATTCATACTCAACAAGATCAACAACAATGGATATTGTATGTAGATGACAGCCCATTAGGGGTAAGTGATGAGCAATTGGCACGTCTTGGTGAGCGATTCTATCGTGTTGATGATTCACGTACACGCAGTACAGGCGGTACAGGTTTAGGCTTGGCACTCTCGACTAAACTCGCACAAGCATTAGGTGGTGCACTGACGTTCGAGCATTCTCCTTTAGGGGGATTACGCTGTGTACTCACGTTCCCAAAACAAATTAAACAACGTCGTAGTCCTCGGTTTGAGGATCGTAAAATAGGATGAAAATCATGAAACATATAATGTTGGTGGAAGATGAGGTTGAACTGGCTCAGCTCGTTCGTGACTATTTAGAAGCGGCTGGTTTTGAAGTGAGCATGTTTCATGATGGTCAAGATGCTTATACCCAATTTCAGCAACGCAAACCAAGTTTGATGATCTTGGATCTCATGGTGCCACGTATGGATGGTTTGACTATTTGCCGTAAAGTGCGCGAGCAGTCAGATTTACCGATTATTATGGTAACCGCACGAACTGAAGAAATTGATCGTGTTTTGGGTTTGAACATGGGTGCTGACGACTATATTTGTAAGCCATTTAGCCCGAAAGAATTAGTTGCGAGAGTACAAGCGGTACTCCGTCGTTTAGAGCGTAAGGCCGAACCAGAGCAAAATGATTTATTCCGCATCGATAAGGCTCAGCAACGTATTTGGTATCAACAAAAAGCACTGACTTTGACACCAACAGAGTTTCGTTTACTTGAGTTATTCTTAGAGCACTTAGGGCAGGTCTATTCGCGTGCACAATTATTAGATCATATTAATCCTGACAGTTTTGATGTTGCAGATCGCGTGATTGATAGTCATATTAAAAACCTACGTCGTAAGATCTCAGAAGCTGCGGACACAGGCAATCGCCATGAATGGATTCAAGCGGTGTATGGTGTAGGTTATCGTTTTGAATATCCTGAATAATCTAAAAGCTTGCCTTAGAGTCTTAATAAGGCAAGCTTAATCAACATATAAACTTAGAAACAAACCAAGAAACACATGATTTGGGATTTGTCTAAAATTATATTTACAGTATCACCATCTTTTGGAATGGTTACGGGTTTTTCAAAGGAAGTACCTTCTTTAATCACATAGCTCCAGTGAGCAATCTGATCATTTGAACCAATATGTTGATTGCCTACATAGACATCGGTTCTTCCTACAACTTCAGTACGGCTAACACTTTTTTCATAAGAAAAATTTGCAACGAGGATGTATTCACCTGCGGGTAGATTAGTGAATTTAAAATGTCCTTGATCATCTAAAATACGTGTAGACATAAAATGTTTAAGAATGTTCTCAGGAATTTGCTCAGGGATCTTTTGGTTGCGCTTAACTTGTTCGTACCATGCTTTAAACTCATCTGTCATCCAGATTAATCCAACTGCTTGACTTCCTTTTGGCGGGTATTGCTTTTTCGCAAGAATTGCACCTTTGTAAAAAGCTTGTCCAGTAATAGTTGAGTTACCCAATGGTCGAATTTCAGCTGTAGCCTGTTTCAATGTTTTGGTTTTGACTATTTTACCTGCAATACAATCCAGCATGGCATTACGCGCTAGAGCAAGACCGTCATAATCTAAGCTGAAAATGGTTGCATGATTGAGGCGCAATTGTAGATCGTGTTCAGCATCACGCATAGATTTTAGGGTTTGATGAATGTCTCCGGTACTGACTGCAAGTATTCCTGCATTTTGACTCGGTAAAATTTGAGCTTTAAGTGGCGTTGAGGCTAATTTTTTTTGTACCAGTTCAACACGTGCATCTTGAGGGGAGCGGGCTGTTGGGATATTTTTTCCTTGAAACAAAATGGTCGCACTCGACGATTGTTTGGTTGGCCCGAAAATGGAAAAACTAGTCTCTGAATCCTGTAAGGGTATAAATTGAATCGCACAGTTCATGCGAGGTTGTTTTAAGTCTTGTTTTAGTACCCAAGCGCCTAGAGCGGATCTCGAAATTACTTGGGTATCTTCATTTGAGATTGACAATGGGGCGGCGAATGAAGAACAACTAAAACTTAAAAAGACACACGCAAAAATTGTTTTTATTAATGTTGTCCGATACATTTTTAAGATCTCATTTATATTTTGCTTATTTTGTCATAGCTACTCATTTCCTAAAAGAGAGGATGGATAACTATCTTAATTTGTTTTGAGTATCTAAATAGTGCTCATTTATTTTAATGCTCTTATCCTGTGGATAACCACAAGTTTATCCACAGAAAATGTGGATATTTTTCTGAGTTTTGTGCTGCTTATATCTACAGTTATTTGGGGGCATTTAGAGCATTATGGGTGGATTACGATTTGAGTATTGTTATCCACCAATTGCCAGATTTCATCCATATCAATATTTCTAACCGCAATACAACCAAGTGTCCAATCTCCCTGAGGAAAATAAGTCATACTGGTTGGTAAATTAAGATATTCCTTTGGCACACTACCATGAATCATAATATCTCCACCTGCTGATCGTCCTTGTTGTTTTGCATAAGCGGCATCTTGTTCATTTGGATAGGAAATATGCAACGATTTATAATAGGCGCTATTGGGATTGCGCCAGTCGATGCTATATGTCCCTTCAGGTGTTTTTCCATCCCCCTCGAATTGTTTATGACCCAAAGGGTTAAACCCTAAGCGCATTGGATACTCACGAATAATCTCGTTGTGATGCTTGAGTTGTAAGATCCGTTGATGCTTAAACACTTCAATCTTGGTAATCGAGGTGTTGTCTCTAATGTATATGATTTCCTCGTCGGATAATGATTGTGGCATGACAGAGCCTGTCGGCATCATTGTGCTTGGAATATAGGCTCTGTAAACATATAGCCCTATCCCAATCAGCAAAATAATGATACTGGCACATATCGCTATCCAAGGTTTCATTGTTTTTATTCCTTTTGTATATTGATCCTTTTAGGATGAACAACTAACAGAAATTTCAGGGACGTCACTCGGCAAAGGAGCAATATCTTCAGCCGTTTCTAGATCAGGCTGTTTGCTATAAGGTAGATTCAGTAGCTTAAATAAACGATCAACTTCACTAAAATCACCACGTTCGGCTAGTTCAATCGCTTTTTGTGCCATGTGGTTGCGTAAAATATAATGAGGGTTAGCACTTTGCATAACTCGATCTAACTCGACTGTATCTTGAGTTTTGCGAATCTCCTGATATTGATGGAGAAAAGCATCAAACTGACGTAGGTCTAAGCAATCATCACGGAGGGTTTTATATTCCTTCTTCTGTAGGCGAATAAAACTTTGCGTATAGTCGAGTTGTTCCGTTTGCAAAATCCGCAAGAATGCAAAACTACAATCTAAACTGTCTTTATGAAAATGGGGGAGTCCCATCTTCTCGCAGAGTCCTTGACCATAATGATGTAAAAAGATTGGTTCAAATTGTTCTAAGCAAGTTGCTAAATCTTGTTTGAATTGTTCTTTATGCTCAGGCTTAGCTAAAGGAATAAGATTGTTCAACCATGTCCACAAATTCCAATGTCCAATACTCGGTTGGTTTTGATAGGTATAACGACCTTGGTAATCGGAGTGGTTATTAATCCAGTTTGGTCGAAAGCGTTCCATAAAGCCATACGGACCAAAATCCAAGGTTGAGCCTGTAATATTTAAATTATCGGTATTCATCACCCCATGCGCAAAACCGACCAATTGCCATTTGGCAATCATGATTGCTGTACGTTCAATCACTTTCTGGGCAAAAGCACGAATTGGATTATCTGCATCTAAGCATTCTGGATAGTGCCATTCGATACACTTCTGCGTGAAATCAGCTAAAAGTGCTGGTGCGTATTGGTTAATCCACTCGAAATGACCGAAACGAATATGGCAGTCAGATGTACGTAAAAGCATTGCACCGAGTTCTAAAGTTTCACGTTGTACGCCTTGGGATGAGGTGGTGAAGCCCACAGCATGACTCGATGCGACACCAAGTGCATTTAACGCATGTCCAGCAAGATATTCACGAATCACGGAACGTAATACAGCTCTTCCATCCCCCATACGAGAGTAGGGCGTAGAGCCTGCTCCTTTTAGATGAAGGTCTATGGTTTGTCCATGCTGATCTAGGATTTGTCCGATCAACAATCCTCGTCCATCACCCAGTTGACCTGCCCACTGTCCGAATTGATGCCCTGCATAAACCATAGCTAAAGGAGGAAACTCAGCAAAGGTTTTTTGTCCACTACAAATCTCAACCCAGTTGGCTTTATCCTCTGCACTCCATTGTAATTCATCGGCTAAGGCTTCATTGAAATGACCTGCTTTAGCACCGCGTAATGGGCTTGGTTGCTGTTGATGAAAAAGCTTTGTATCGAGAGAAGAGTAGCGTGGATTAAACTGCATAAGACAAGCATCAAAAGTATGAGCGAAGAATGACTATAGCAAATTTTCAGCTTGGCAGCGATGAGAAGCAGGGGAGGATTTGCACCTGATAGATATAAAAAAAGGCCTCTTTAAAGAGACCATTTTTTATCATTTATGTTTACTCAGAAACAGGTGCTTTTTTGATATTACGCATTAAAGTTTCTAAGCACTCACGATGATGAGCAAGACGATGCTCAAGTAATTGGAAATCAACTTTTAATTTATGGTCGATTTGATGAATCTTTTCTGCCATCGCTGCTTTTTTAGCTTGTAGCTCTTGCTCTTTAAGCTTTGCCCAATCATTTAATGTATGGGTAAATGCTTCGTATTCTTGAGCAATACGTTGCTTCATTTGCACGATATCTGTGTTTACATCATGTCCATAAATGGCCAAGTCTTGTTCAGCATATTTAAATTTCATCGCCAACTCAGCTTTTTGAATATTAAAGCTAGGTATACGACGTAAATTTTTAGCTAGACCTAATTTAGAGCTGGTCCAAATTAACCATTTTGTTGGGTCATATTGCCACCATTTCACACCATTGCGATAGTCGTATTGGAAGATATGATGGTAGTTGTGATAACCCTCACCCCAAGTGAAAATCGCTAAGACGAAGTTGTCTCGTGCCGTATTTTCATCAGTATAAGGACGTTTGCCCCACATATGACAGAGAGAGTTAATAAAGAAGGTAACATGATGACTGATAATCAAGCGCAACAGACCGCCTAGTAGAACTACACCCCAAACATCACCAACAGCCCAGCCAATACCACCCAATAAACCAACATGAACCGCAATGACCATCGGGACATAGTACTTGTGTTGGAACATCACGAGTTTGTCATTGAGCAAATCTGGTGCATTTTTGAAATCAGGTTGAGACGGTGAATGATCGCGGATCATCCAACCTAAATGTGCGTACAAAAAACCACGTTTGATCGAGTATGGGTCTTGATCTACATCATCGACATGACGGTGATGGGTACGGTGTCCAGAAGCCCAGAACAAAATACTATTTTGAACGGCAAAAGTTCCACCAATCATCAACAGAATTTTTAAGGGTAAAGATGCCTCATAAGCACGGTGTGCCCATAAGCGATGATAACCCGCAGTAATGCCTAGACTACTTAATGCTAAGAGAAAGAATAAACTTACCCATGCGCTTACACTAAAATCATAAAAATAAGCGTATAAAGGAATTAAAATAGCAGCAAGAATTGGGGTTCCAATTAAGGTAATGCTAGCAGTCCAGTTAATGGGTGCTTTTTGAGTGGGGCGGAATTCATATCCGGCAGCGCTCCTAACGACCTTGTTTGCACAAGATAATAAAACTAAACGAGATAGCAAGACCAATCTTCACGATATATTGCTATTTTAGCCCCGATATTAGCATGCTCAAATCAATAAGCACTAGTATTATTCTACAGTTGTATCGAAAGAACAGTAACAGAATTCGTTTGCCGAACTGGCTAATTTATTAAAAGGTGAAATAAATCAATGTCTGAGCAAATTATCGTGAAAAATCCTATTTTCTCTATAAAGGCATTTGTTCACAAAACTTTAATATTTTCTACTGTTTTGATGGTGGCTGCTTGTCAGAGTCAACCACAAAAAGTGCAAAAAAATACCTTACAACCTAAACCGGCTAATACACTTCCACCGATGCAGGTTCGTAAGAGTAGTGATGGAGTTCAAGATGTAGACTGGCAAATTACCACCATCCAAAACAAGCGGGCGTTATTCTTTAACCAATATCCAAGTTTTACTTTAAACTCTGTGAGCAAAAGTGTATCTGGGCATACGGGATGTAATAATATCTATGGGCGTTATCGCTATGATTTCGCTCAGCGTAAACTTGATTTCGATGTGAGAGCAGGGCATTACAGTTGTAATAAGTCTTTGGCACAAGAAGCAGAGTTGATGGATGCGATTCAGCGAGTCGAGCGTTTTCAATATGATGGAACCAACCTCTATCTATTGGATGCTAGAGGGCAACGCTTAATACAAGCACAACGTAAGAAATAATGTCAGAAGGTGGAGTGGTCTCCACCTTTTTTATTATGATAAATGCTGCAACATTGTTTGGGGAATATCCGTAATCAAACCTTGAATATCAAGTTGTTGTAAATGAATTGCACGTTCAACATCATTTACTGTCCAAACACTAATATCTAATTGCGCTTGCTGGGTCAGTTGAATGATTTCATCTGAAGCGAGTTGATCTTTCCAACCGATTTGACGACATTGATACTGATGTGCAAGTTCAATTGCATATTCACCGATTGGAACTTCGACCAAGAGTCCTCGTTTAAAAGTGCTCTGATGTTGCTGTAATGCATCTAAAATTTTTGTATCAAAGCTGGTAATAGTTGCTGTTTTTTCAAAACCTTGTAGTTCTTGCTGTAGTTTTATAATCAGCCGTTCAGCCGCAGCCTCATCAACGACTGATTTTACTTCAACTTCGATATGCTCAAAGTCGATTAAACAATCCATAACCTGCTTTAAACTTGGCGTAAATTCCTCAGTTTTCCAGTCTTGCCATTGATGGCGATGATCAAATTGTTCTGCTTCTAGCAGATTACAACTTTCTACATGTTGTAAGCGACCGGCAGTACGAACAAAATCATCATCATGAATTACGATGAGTTGGTCATCTTTAAGCTGACGAACGTCAAACTCGACTGCACGAATGCCAAGCCCATGCAGATAGCGGAATCCACCTAAGGTATTTTCAGGCGCTTCACCACGCGCACCACGATGACCAATAATTCGCATCTTTATTCACCTTGGAAATAGTTATGCTGGATCGATACTGTCATTAATATTTTTTTGCCACAGCACTTCGCTACCACCTTCGGCACGTTGCAAGGCACGTGAGGCAACAAACAACCAGTCGGATAAGCGATTCAGTAATTGTAAGGCTGTGGCTTGGATATTTTGGTCACGATTGTGTACCGACAATAAAGCACGTTCAGCACGACGACATACTGCACGGGCTTGATGTGCATAGCTACATGCCAAACTTCCTGATGGCAAAATGAAGTCTTTTAACATTGGTAAAGACTCATTCATGTGATCAATTTCTTGTTCCAGAAAGTCGATGCATACAGGTTGAAGTAAATGATAGTTTGGAATGCAAACTTCACCACCTAAATCAAATAACCAATGTTGAATCAAGCTTAAACTTTTATCCCAATGCGCTTTATTTTCAATTTGGCTGGCACTGATTTGTGCGCGAAGTACACCAATGGTTGCATTGAGTTCATCGACATCACCGAGCGCAGCAATGCGTAAATCATCTTTTGCAACGCGGGAACCATCTCCCAGACCTGTGGTACCTGAGTCACCTGTACGTGTATAGATTTTACTTAAACGATGTCCCATAGTTTTGTTTCTCTGATCCTGAAAATAAAAAGGGGATAATGTCGGTCAGAACATTACCCCGAAACTGGAGTGAAGAAAATGTTTTTATTATTTTAGCGCACGATTAATAACGGAATGTGACACCGGCAGAAGCTAAACGACCACCGTTGATGTAGTAAACATCACTACCGTTATAAGCAGTTTTGTAGTTTACATCACCGATATTTTCGATATTAGTAAAGATTTTTATCATTGGTGTCGGCTGCCAATATGCATTTACGTTAGTCGTAACATAACCTGGTGTTGTGGTTGGTGTTGTGGAAGGCCAGTCTGCAAAATCTTTAGATTTAGATTTAGCAACGATAGATGTCGAAATACCGTAGATTCCATCATCCCAACCAGTGGTTAAAGTCAAACTTTGTTTCGGGCGACGATTTAACTCTTTATTTGTTTCGTCATCTTTGGCTTGAACGTAGGCATATGTTGTATTTAAAAACAATTCATCCTGTTGCCATTTAAATGACGCTTCGCCACCTGTGAACGTTGCCTTGTTAACATTGATTAGCTTACCTGCTTGGAGGCTAATTAAATTATCAACTTTATTACGGTAAACAGATAAACCTAAATCAATACCGTAGTTTAGTTTTTGATCCACACCAATTTCATAAGAAAAACTTTCTTCTGGTTTTAGGTCAGGATTAGCACCCCAAGACATTGCATATAAATCATTTGTGGTTGGAGCACGGAATGCAGAACCAATATTCGCATAAACACTTGTAAGTGGTAATATTTGGTATCTGATCGCACCTTGACCTACGGTATGTGAGCCAAACTTTTCGTTATCTTCAACACGAACACCAACTTGAGTTTCTATACCATTTTGTTGATATTGATGCTGGAGAAAATAACCGACGGTATCTACAGATTCTTTGTATTTAACGTCTTCTCCACCCCAAAGATTTTTTGAGTACACATCACCTTTAATATCTTTGTATGTTGAACCCACTAAAATATTTTGAGTAGGGGTCATTTGCCATTTCGTATAAAGTTCAGCTTCTTGTGTAGTGCTGTAAACGTAGTCTGGTGAGTTATTTTGGTTCAAATCATCTTTGAACTGAGATAAGCGAGCGTGAATAGCTACATTATCAAGAATATTTACACGACCTTTTATGTTAATCACTTCATTTTTGAAGTCTTGAGAAACTAAGTTGCCATAGTTGTCATAGTCACTATAGCCTTCGTTTTCACTATAGTCGACAGACGCTGCAAATTGCTCTTTTTCAACACCAAATTTTGCACTATAGCCTTTTTGATCAAAGCTCGCTTTTTTATTGTCTTTTGCATCAGTCACTGGAGTGCCATCAGTTTCTAAGCGTTGCCCACGAATTTGAGCATAAAAACCATTTTCAGCAAGATCTGCACCAATGACTGATTTATACGTTTTGTTCTCGCCAATTTCACCAGTAACAAATGCTGAGTTTTTCTCTGGAGTTTTTGAGATCAACTGAATTACACCACCTATCGCATCTGCACCATATAGAACTGATGCAGGACCTTTTAATACTTCAATTTGTTTAATATCAGTCGTATCGATAAATGGTAATGATGCTGCGCCAGATGTATTTGAGTTAAGACGGACCCCATCTCTTAATAATAGGGTTTGATTTGTTTTAGTGCCGCGTAAGAAAATTTCCGTATATTGCCCATAGCCACCGCTTTGTACCATATTGATCGAAGCATCTGTTTGTAATAATTGCGGTAAAGAAGCAATAGGAGATTGCTCAAGAATCTTCGGTTCAATAATATTGATGCGCGCTGGAACTTCGCTAATTTTTTGTTCACTACGAGAAGCAGTTACAACAATTGTATCTAACGTTGCAGTTTTATTGGTTGATTGCTCTTGAGCAAAAGCAGGTGAAGAAAACCCCATCGTAATAGCGATAGCACCAACGAGGCGAGTTGGTTGAAAGACAGTAGACATGCATGCTCCAGACATTCACCCGTCGTGAATGATAATGTGGAAATAAACAACAAGCAGGTCTCCGGACTTCACTATATCATCACAAGAATGATGCTATTAATCATCTTCCCACATCATTCTGATGCAGTGATTTGGCGTAGAGCTAAGATTAATAATACGGTGTTACCGTTGCGAGGGCAGTGTTGGAATTCCACCAACTTCCCTATAAGCAAAAGAATTTGCTTTAGACTTGTTGCAAGATTACGCAAAGTATAAAGTGTTAACGTTTTTTAAACAATTGCATTTCGAAATCAACTTTCCCCCAACTGGGTCAAATTGCTTTACAATGCGAAAGTTTTAAAATATTCAAATTAAAATTGGACAGAGCATGCGCCAACATCAACTGCGAACTCGCGCCAAAATTTGTGGTATTACTCGACTACAAGATGTTCAAGCTGTAGTACAAGCAGGGGCGGATGCAATCGGTTTTGTATTTTTCCCGCCAAGCCCGCGTCATGTCAGTATTGAACAAGCAAAAGTATTGGCAAATGCAGTACCCGCTTATGTTCAGTTGGTAGGTTTATTTGTAAATGCAAGCGTAGAAGAAATACAAACAGTGCTTGATTCAGTTCCTTTAGATGTATTACAACTGCATGGAGATGAAACTCCAGAACAGTGCCAGCAGATTGCTCAGCAATGTAAACGTCGTTGGTACAAAGCGATTCAGGTTAAACCTGATTTAGATATTTTGACCGAAATTCAACGTTATCAAGCTGTCGGAGCTAGTGCTGTTCTACTGGATGCATGGCATCCTGAATTAAAAGGTGGCACTGGTCATTGCTTTGATTGGAATAAATTCCCTCAAATTGAAATTCCACTAATCTTGGCAGGGGGCTTAACCCCTGAAAATGTGAGTGAAGCTATTGATACTACAGCGGCTTTTGCTGTAGATGTCAGCGGAGGCGTCGAGTCCGCAAAAGGTATAAAAGACCAACAACTCATTGAAAAATTTATGCAAGGAGTCCAACGTGGATCAGCAAAACCTTAGTCAACAAAATCAGGCGATTGACTACACCCAGTTTCCAGATGCCCAAGGGCATTTTGGTATTCATGGTGGGCGTTTTGTGTCAGAAACGCTTATGGCTGCACTTGAAGACTTAGAAAGTCTTTATGGTCGTATGAAAAATGATGCTCAGTTTCTAGCAGAGTTTGATCGTGATCTTGCGTTTTATGTTGGTCGTCCTAGTCCTCTTTATTATGCTGAGCGATGGTCTCAGCACCTCGGCGGTGCGCAAATTTACCTGAAACGTGAAGACCTGAATCATACAGGTTCGCACAAAGTGAACAACACCATTGGTCAAGCGTTATTGGCAAAGTTATCAGGCAAGAAGCGGATTATCGCGGAAACAGGTGCAGGTCAACACGGTGTAGCGACAGCTACAATCGCCGCACGGTTGGGCATGGAATGTGTGGTATATATGGGCGCTGAAGACGTAAAACGTCAAGCCATGAATGTATACCGTATGCGTTTGTTGGGTGCGACCGTAGTTCCAGTGCAAAGTGGTTCAAAAACATTGAAAGATGCCATGAATGAAGCGATGCGTGACTGGGTAACCAATGTTGATAGCACCTATTATGTGATTGGTACGGTTGCAGGGCCACATCCATATCCGCAACTTGTACGTGATTTCCAGTCGATTATTGGTCGTGAAGCACGCCGTCAAATCCAAGAGCAAGCAGGGCGTTTACCTGATGCTTTGGTCGCTTGTGTGGGTGGTGGTTCAAATGCGATGGGCTTGTTCTATCCATTCTTGAATGATCAAGATGTGAAAATGTACGGTGTTGAAGCGGCTGGTT
The DNA here is from genome assembly GCF_000156555.1 of Acinetobacter sp. ATCC 27244. NCBI lineage: Bacteria > Pseudomonadati > Pseudomonadota > Gammaproteobacteria > Moraxellales > Moraxellaceae > Acinetobacter > Acinetobacter sp. ATCC 27244. The sequence continues at coordinate 44,986 of NZ_GG665963.1, read as the reverse complement.
ATGGTATTGAAACAGGTAAACACTCTGCGCCATTGAATGCTGGTCATGTGGGTGTTTTACATGGTAACCGTACTTATTTGATGTCAGATGCGCAAGGTCAGATCATTGAAACACACAGTATTTCTGCGGGTCTGGATTATCCAGGCGTAGGTCCTGAGCATAGTTTCCTCAAAGATATGAACCGTGTGGAATATGTGCCAATTAATGATGATGAGGCCTTACAAGGTTTCCGTGATTTGACTAAGATTGAAGGGATTATTCCTGCGCTAGAAAGCTCACATGCGATGGCTTATGTCACCAAACTTGCGCCAACCATGTCAAAGGATCAGATCATTATTGCAACGGTTTCAGGCCGTGGTGATAAAGACTTGATGACGGTTGCACGTATTGATGGTGTTGAAATGGTTGAGATGTAAATCTCACTGAAAAAATAGGGAGGCATTTGCCTCCCTATTTTTTGTAGAGCTATGGGATTAGTTTGATTCGATCTGTCTTTGGTGCGGTCAGTGGAGAGTTCTGGCTGATATAACGCTCTAACACGTCAATATCTTGACCTCCCCCAATAGGATTTTTACCCTGTTTTAAAACCGTGAAGTTATCACCACCATCGGCAATAAAGCTGTTCACAGTAACGCGATAAGTCTGGGTATCGACCAATGCTTGTCCAGCAATCATAATATTGCTGGCACGAGGTGATACTGAAGCATCTTGTTTATAGGAATAACTCAATTCTTTCGATGGTTGTAGTATTCGAGGCGTACCTGCATTTGCCCCAGACCATTGTTGTTCTAATAGTTCACGGATTTGTTTGCCTGTTAAGCTGAGTGTGACCAACGAATTTCCAAAGGGTTGGACACTGAACACATCCCCAAATGTGATTTGATTATTGCCATTTATCAATAGATCTGCGCGGACGCCGCCCGGATTCATCAAAGTAAAATCTGATCCTTGGTTGCTGGCTGCAAGCGCTGCTGCTTGTTGCGCATCTGCAATCAAATTACCCAGCGCAGTTTCGCCGCTTTCAGTACGATTGCGATCAATTACACTGGTTGCTGAGCCGACCACACGTGCAGAAATGGTCGCTACCGCAGGGCGATATTTATCTAAAATTGCTTCAATACTCGGTGTTTTGCTAAATTTTTGATAAAGATCTGTGAGGTTGACTGTCGTTGTACCAGAGGTATAGCTTTCACTTTGTACAGGAACTTGAGAAGCATTTTTTTTGATGACATCACCAGTTTTTCCATCGAGTTCAAGTTGGA
>NZ_GG665963.1:7028-43155 GCF_000156555.1 Acinetobacter sp. ATCC 27244 | reverse complement strand
ATTGGATATTGGTAATGATCGTGCCGTATTGACCTGCTGAAGTGAGTAGAAAAGGCTTGGCTGGATTTTTCGTTGCATAATCACATATATAGGATTGATGGGTGTGACCAGAAACAACGACATCTACGGCTGGATCGAGACGTTCAAGCACGTCGATCAGTGGCCCACTCAGACCTTCACATGTTTTTTGATTAAACTTGGTACTTGGAGCCATTCCTTCGTGTACCACCATCACAATTGCTTCAATACCTTGTTTTTTTAATTCAGGAATCAACGCATTGACGGTATCTGCTTCGTCATGGAAATTTACATCGGTAATACCTGCCGCAGAAACAATACTTGGCGTCGCTTCGAGTGTTAAACCAATGAAGGCGACTGGAATACCACCATAAGTTTTGACTTTATAGGCAGGGAACAACGTCTTTTTGGGATCAGCTTTCATCGAAACATTCGCTGCCAAAAATTCAAACTTTGCCCCAGAGAAGTTTGGATTAATTTGACAAGGTTTTGTGGTGGTGTATTGCTGGCAACCACCATTTTTTAAGCGGCGAAGTTCATCTGTCCCACGATCAAACTCATGGTTTCCAACGGCATTGAAATCAATTTGAATATCATTCATTGCTTCAATGGTAGGTTCATCTAAAAATAGTGATGAAATTAATGGTGAGGCACTAATCAAATCGCCAGCAGAAACGACCGCATTATTTGGATATTGGGCACGAAGTTTCTTAATTGCATCGGCAAAATAACTGACACCACCAACTGGAATGCGTACTGTTTGACTATGATCATGTGGATCTTCAGCTTCAATAAATCGTTTAGGTGGTTCTAAGTTTCCATGAAAGTCATTGAATGCCAGCACATTAATGGTTTGATTCTCACGTTCAACTTTGCGTGACTGTTTATCATCATTGTCATTACAAGCAGTGAGTGCCAATAAAATGACGCACAATGCATTTACCTTAAAAATAGTACGTGTTTTCATGGTTTTTTGATCAAGTGGTATAAGATTGTTTTTAAAGATAAAAGATCAGTATGAACCTTTGATGAAATAGTGTGCGATGATGGCTGTGCGTAGGTAGTACATCGATTGGGGATTACATCCAAGGAATTAATATTGATGCAAAAATGATAGTCAATTGTACGATTTACCGTCTATTATTGGCGTGGATGTGATTAAGCAACACGAAGCTGCAAAATCAAGGAATGAAAAATGGATTTGATACAAGCCAATGGTCAGCCGCGTTATGGGCGTTTCGATCAAGTACCATCACGAATTAATATCGACGACTATATTTATAAAACGCCTTATGGTCAGGTGCTGAAAGGGTGGCGTAAGCACCTTAAGTATAAAAAATTCAAATTCTGTGGTTTGCAACATGCGCATTTTAGTATTGGAATTGCGATCGTTGATTTATCGTGGGCTGGCCATGGTTTTTTCTATGTTTACGATCATCTATCTGGCAAAGTCATCGAATGGAATGCAATTCAACCTTTGGCGATCAATACACAACTTGATGAACAACCACTATTTAGCCAAAGTCATTTTAAAAAATCGTCTTATCAGTTTGACATGCAACATGCCAATGGCGTGCGCTATATTCAAGTCACGAAATATGGCGAGATACAACTGAAAGCACGTATTTTTTGTGCTGGAACAGATGCACTGAGCTTGTGTAGTCCGACAGGCATTAATGGTTGGACGTACACCCAAAAGCAAACAACGCTGGCGGTCGAGGGATTTTTTATTAGTCCTGATCAGCAACGGATAGAGTTCGATGCCCAAAGTCTGGCTGCTTTAGATGATACTTGTGGTTTTTTACGACCAGAAACGGCTTGGTTTTGGCTGTCCTGTCAATTTCGTGATGCGCAAGGGCGTCGGATTGGGCTTAATCTTGCATCCGGTGTCAATGAAAGTTTTGGCAATGAAAATGCGTTATGGGTGGATGGACGTTTATATCCACTCACAGATGTTTTATTTGAACAGCAGAATGAAAAAACGTGGTCGATTCGTTCTTTGGGTGGCTGTTTAAACTTAGTCATCGAAACAGGTTGGTGTCGTTTTGAAAATATTAATCTACGTTTAATCGGCAGTCAGTTTAATCAATGGCAAGCCAAAGTCAGTGGTACGATAGAACGTGAACAAATTGAATTGGTGCAGTTGGATCAGCAATATGGCTTGTTAGAACAGCATTATGCGAAGTGGTAAAAGAAATAAAAAATCCCCTAACTTAAAGGGGATTTTTTGATAAAGGATGAATTAAAGGCCTGCTTGCCAAAAAGCTTCACCCGCAGCAATTGGATCATTGGTCTTAGCCAAAGTATCAATCCAGACATCGTATTGACGAATAACAGGGTGTTGATTTGGATGGAAGTCTTTTTTAAACCAATCGCTATATTGTGCTCTTTTTGCCGTTAAAATACCGTTACGACCAAAGAACCATGGCAAACCTTTACGCGCTAAATCAATACGTTGCCTTAGATTAAAACCATCTTTTTTCAACATTACATCAGTACGGTATAGTGTAAAACCAAACATGAGTACAGTGGTAAATACTAAAGCAAACCGACGAGTTGCTTCAGGCACTTCACCAACTTCACGCATGACATCAAAAGCAACATCTCGATGTTCCATTTCTTCAATCGCATGCCAAGCAAAAAGTGCTCTTACGAAAGGATCCGCCTCTGCCAAAGTTTCTTTTTTGCTATAGAACGTTTCTGCCATCAGTGCAGTTAAATGCTCTGCAGCGGCAGTCATGGCGATGTTGTATTGAGGGGAGCGATACTTTAATTCAAACTTAAAAATTTTCTTTAAACGATCAGTGAACTGATCAACAGGCATACCTTGTTGTTTCATGATCTGATTCATTTTGTCATGAGCGATACCGTGTTGAGCTTCTTGACGGATAAAATCAGCAACACGTTCTTGTAAGTTTGGATCTGTAATCTTGTCACGGAATAGACGAACACATTCAATAAAATAGCGCTCACCATCTGGAAAAGTGAGGCTCAATGCATCAAACATACGGGTACGAAATGGATCGCCACCAAACCAAAAGCGAGGAGCTTGGTCTAGATGGAAATCTAATTTTGTTCTAACGACTGGATCAACCTGATAGGAAACATGTGCATTCATTTGTACGATTCCTTGCCTTTTTCATAGATTCAGTATGGGAAAAGTCCGACGAAAAGTTTTGACAGTTTCAGCCAAGTTTTATACAAATAACGACAGATCAGGGTGAGATTGACATATGTCAGTTAAAATTATCATTGGGTATTTGCGATTGTTAAATCGTGTTTTACAACAGGAACATATTGATTTGTCCAAAGTTGCTGTGCCTGAACTTTGGCAAGACTTCTATTCGTGCCTTGAAAATCCTGACCAACAAGATTTTGATGTCGAACGTTATGCTCAATTATTACAGGCGGCTCAACCCTATTTCTCACGCCCAATTACCTTAGTTCTAGCAGAGCGTGCCAATTTGCAAGATCTGGGCTTAATGGGATATCTAGCATCAACCAGTTTGGACTTACAGCAAGCATTACAACTTTTACAGCGCTATTATTCTCTGATTTTTAAGCAGACCAATTTAGAGCAGCTTAATGTTCAGCAGTTTTCGGACTACATTCAAATTGTTTGGAGTGCTTCTTATCCAGATTATCGTGAAATGTATGAGCTGAATTTGGCATTGCTTTTTAAGATAGCGCAATCCATTGTTCAAGATACTTTACATCCGCCACAGATGATTCAATTTGGCTATACACCACATACTGCTTTGTTTCATTTTGAGAAATTTTACGGCTGTCCAATCCAAGTTCAATCAGGGCAATATGCAATACGCTTTTCAAATCAGATTTTGAAGGCGAAAAGTATCGCTGCTGATCAGCAATTGAATCAGGTGCTATCAACGCAGGCACAGCAATCGTTAAATCATGTCACTTCTTTCGAGATTCAACAGCAGCAGTTGAGACAAAAAATACAAAGCTTTATTGAGCAAGGATTATTACAACAAGAAGAAGTTTTATCGAGTTATGTGGCAAAACATTTGCATTGTTCTGAACGGACCTTACAACGCCAGCTCAAAGCTTATCATTTGAATTTTCAAGATATTTTGGATCAATATCGGTTGGAGCAAAGTAAGCTTTATTTGCAGCAAGGCAAGTCATTTTCTGAGATTGCAGAGCGTTTAAATTACGCAGACCAAAGTGCATTTGGACGAGCATTTAAGCGTTGGACTGGTGTTACTCCGAAACAGTTTTTAAAGACTCTTTAGCGTTAAGCCTTAAAGAGTCTCATATGAATTTTACGATGTTTTTAAGCGTGGATAATGAAAGACAATTGCGAGAATTGCAAAAATCGCTAATACCCAACAGTAGTAAATATGCCCAATCAGCTCAATTGGCGAGATCTTGGCTATTGAACAAGCCAATAATAATTGTGCACCGTAAGGAATGATCCCTTGAGTTACACAGGAAAAAATATCGAGCAGGGCAGCACTACGTTTAGGATCAATCCCATATTCTTTGGCAACTACACGCGCCATATCACCTGATAAAATAATCGCCACGGTATTATTGGCAACAAATAAATTTGAAAATACCACCAAAAAGCTGATTCCAAACTCACCTGCACGTTGGGTCCCAAATTTAAATAAACGTGTGATGGCATAAATGCGCTGGATCAACCAATGTAATCCCCCAGCTTTTTGCATTAATGCAGATAAGCCTCCCAATAACATGGATAACAATGCAACTTCAAACATACCGACGAAGCCGTTATAGATCGAGTTATTGAGTTGCAGCAAATGGAAGTCAGGTTTATTGAGTAAGCCCATCATGCCTGACAACACCACGCCAATCATCAGCACAGCCAGTACATGCAATCGGGTAAAGGCCAGAAAGAAAACTGCGAGGTAAGGTAATATCAACCAAATATCATAAGGTTTGGTCTGTATCGCCTCAGACTGGTGACTGAGAGAAAAATAAACAATTAAGGTTATAATTGCGGCAGGTAATGCAATCCAAACATTGACCTTAAACTTATCTCTTAATTCAACGTTTTGACTGCGTGTAGCGGCAATGGTCGTGTCGGAGATCATCGATAAGTTGTCTCCAAACATGGCACCACCAATCACTGCACCAATGGCATAGAGGGGCGTAATGTCCGTTGCTTGGGAAAAGCCAAAGGCAATAGGTGCACACGCAGCAATGGTCCCCATTGAGGTTCCCATGGCGGTTGCGATAAAGGCAGCGATGATGAACAGCATAGGCAACACAAATTGTGCTGAAATCAATGAAAGTCCAAGTTGAACCGTTGCATCGACACTCCCGATTGCCCCTGAGACACTGGCAAATGCGCCTGCCAACATAAATACCATAAACATCAGAATCAGATTGGGATGACTCGCGCCTTGTAAAAATTCCTCAATAGCTGTATTGAGTTTTTGTTTATACAGTAGTAAAGCTAAGATGATTGCAGGTATGGCTGCAATCGGGGCTTTAATTTGATAGAAGGCAAATTCGGTCCCGATGATTGAATGATAGATACCACTCCCGAGAAAGATGATCAAAAATACCAATAGCGGTAGCAAAGCAAGTGCATTGCTTTGTACTTTTTCCTGAGTGTGGGCAGACATAAAATCAAAAGAAAATTTAAAAAGTGGACATAGTATAAAGGAGCTTGGCTCATTTCTAAAATGTAGAAAGATTGGCTTGAAATTAGGAAGCTTTGATCATTGAGAAAAAAACGAAAATATAGATAAATGTGTAGGGGCTGTTGTTGGTGATGACAATCAGCACTGCAATCACGTCAAACTCTGTTCAATGAGCAAAAAATAGCGTTACAATGCAGTGTTTTTGTCTAACTACAAACAACTCCTCAACTTAGGGGGCTGCAAAGTGCATCTGTAAAATGTCAAGCAGGTCCCAATATAAATCAAGGAAAGCATAATCCTATGTCACGTCTTGCCACTCGTTTTGAACAGCTTAAATCTCAGCAACGTAAAGCGCTTGTTTCTTATGTTATGGCAGGTGATCCGCATCCACAGGTAACTGTTCCATTGCTTCATCAAATGGTTGAAGCCGGTGTTGATGTGATTGAGCTTGGTCTACCATTCTCCGATCCTATGGCCGATGGTCCTGTGATTGCTTTGGCTGCTGAGCGCGCTTTGGCTGGTGGAACCAATACACTTGATGCATTGGATATGGTGAAAGCCTTTCGTGAGCAAGATCAAATAACACCAGTCGTTTTGATGGGATATTTAAATCCTGTTGAAGTGATTGGTTATGAAAAGTTTGTTGCCTATGCGAAAGCCTGCGGTGTAGATGGTGTTCTTTTGGTGGATTTACCCCCAGAAGAATCAAAGCAATTTGGTGAAGTCTTAAAACAAAATGAGATGGATCAAATTTTCTTGCTTGCACCAACTTCAACAGATCACCGTATTCAACATGTGGTCGATCAAGCAAGTGGCTTTGTGTATTACGTCTCCCTCAAAGGTGTGACTGGTGCAGCGACATTAGATACTTCTGAAGCTGCAGCACGTATTGCGAAAATTAAAACCAAAACCAATGTTCCTGTGGGAGTTGGTTTTGGTATTAGTGATGCAGCGTCTGCAAAAGCAATGGGTCAAGTCGCTGATGCGGTGATTGTAGGAAGTGCTTTCGTTAAATCTTTTGCGACATTGCCAGCTGATGAGGCTGTGCAACAGACGGTGAATAAAGTGAAGGAGCTTCGGGCTGCGCTCGATGAGTTAGTATGAGTCAAGAATTAACAGCAGGGACGGTTCTAAACCCGTCAACGCCTTGGACTGAGCGTCAAGTTCCAGGTATTCAGGTTGCAAATGAGCAGCAGATCTTCAAGGCGACTTTTACTGAGCCTACGATTGAATGTCCAGAATGTCATGCTTTGGTGACACGTACAGCTATGTCATTTAATGCCTATGTCTGTCCGCAATGCGATGAGCATTTACGTATGCGTGCACGTGATCGCTTGAATTGGTTTTTTGACCAAGTGGACGCAGAACTCGGTCAAGAATTCAGTGCTAAAGACCCGTTAAAATTTGTGGATAGTAAAGCTTATCCTGATCGTATGCGTGAAGCGCAAGATAAAACAGGTGAGACGGAAGCGCTTGTAGTGATGCAAGGTTCACTCAAAGGACTAGATTTAATTGCATGCGCCTTTGATTTCGACTTTATGGGCGGTTCAATGGGTACGGTCGTGGGTGATCGTTTTGTACAAGCGGCTGAACGAGCAATTGAATTACATCAACCAATGATTTGTTTTGCTGCATCTGGTGGTGCGCGTATGCAAGAAGGTATGTTGTCTTTAATGCAAATGGCGCGTACCGCAGCTGCGATTCAAAAAATGAAAGAGGCACGTGTTCCTTATCTAGTGGTATTGACTCACCCTGTTTATGGTGGTGTCACTGCATCATTGGCAATGTTAGGTGATGTACATATTGCTGAACCAAAAGCCATGATTGGTTTTGCTGGTAAGCGTGTGATCGAACAGACCGTGCGTGAAAAGTTAGAAGAGCCGTTCCAACGCGCTGAGTATTTGCTTGATCATGGTGTAGTCGATCAAATTGTTCATCGTCACGCATTACGTGATACTGTATATCGACTTGTTGCAAAGCTGATGAATCTACCTTGAAACCACACGCTCCACGCTCTACGGATACGTTAACAACATGGCTCGATTATTGGAGCCATGTTCATGTTACAGGCATTGATTTAGGTTTAGAGCGCGTTATTCCTGTTGCTGAAAAATTAGGAGTAATGCGACCTAACGCAAAGGTATTTACAGTTGCTGGTACCAATGGCAAAGGTTCAACGACGACCACTTTGGCTGCAATTTTAAATGCACAAGGTTATAAAGTTGGTTTGTATCAATCACCCCATATTTATCGTTTTAATGAGCGAGTAAAATTAGCGGGTATTGAGGTTGATGATCAAAGCTTGGTTGATGCTTTTGTTGCTGTGGATCAAGCACGTCGTGATTGTGGTTTAAGTCTATCTTTCTTTGAAGCAACGACTTTAGCTGCTTTTGTGATCTTTAAGCATCAACAGTGCAATGTCTGGGTACTTGAGGTTGGTCTTGGTGGCCGTCTAGATGTGGTGAATGTCATTGATCCAGATATTGCAGTGATTACCAATATTGGGCTGGATCACACCGATTGGTTAGGCGATACCATTGAAAAAATTGCGTTTGAAAAAGCAGGGATTATTCGCCCAGATATTCCTGTGGTCTTTGCGGGGCAACAACAACTTCCACAAGCGATTCAAGATAAAGTCGCTGAAACTCAAGCGCGTTTGTATGCATTGAATCGGGATTATTTTTATCAGCTCAATGATGATGGTCAAAGCTGGTCATTTGCTTCTTCTGGCACCACCTTAAAACTTCCTGTTGGTCAACTTGCATTGGAGAATATCTCAACCGCAGTTGCGGCTGTATTGGCCAGTGGTCTTAAGATTTCACAGCAGGCGATTGCCACAGGTATTCAGCAAGCTCGCTTACAAGGTCGTTTCGAAATACGTCAGATTCAGGATAAAACTGTTATTTTTGATGCTGGACATAATGCGCATGGCGTAGAATTTTTATTGAAGCAGTTGCGAAATTTCTTAAAATACAATAAACAGTACACAGAAGTTGTTGCAGTATTTTCGATGTTGGCAGATAAAGATATTGCATCGGTCACGAATTTACTAAAAACAACAGTAAAAGATTGGTTTATTGCTACCTTAGATGTGCCTCGAGCCGCGCCAATGCATCAGTTGCATGATGCATTACAGGAGCAGCAGGTACTTGAGTTTGGCAGTATCCAAGATGCATTTGAAACTGCGCTGAAACAATGTAATAACAATCAGCTGATTTTAGTCTGTGGTTCGTTTCATACCTTAGAAGCGGTTTGGGAGTATTTAGAACAATGTCAATGAATAACAAACAACGTTGGATGGGCGGCGTTGTTTTACTCGGAGGTGGTGTTTTATTGGCAGCATTACTTCTTAAGGGTAATGAAGAAATAGAGCAAGACAAAGCGAGAGTGGCGCATCCAAGTGCTCAAACGGAGTCTAAACCCAAATTGGCACAGCCAGCTCAAGACAATGAAATGGTGTCATTGCAACCCTTAGCCATTGATGTTGAGACAGAAAAAAGATTACTTGAAGAGCAACGTCATGCTCGTGAGAAAGCGGTTGCGGAACAAGAAGCACGTGCTGCTGAGTTCTTAAAAATGCAGCAAGAAGCGGAAGCTGCGGCTGCACGAAAAGCAGCAGAAGAATATGCAGCAATTAATGCTAGACGTATGGCAGCGCAACAAAGTTCAGATAATATTCCACCAGAGTTGATTGAAGATGATACTGCCAAAGCCCAGCGACTCGCGGAAGAAAAGCGTAAATTAGAAGAAAAACGTAAGGCTGACGCTGAGAAAAAAGCTGCTGAAGATAAGCGTAAAGCAGAGGCAGATAAGAAGGCTGCTGAGGATAAACGTAAGGCTGAAACAGAGAAGAAAGCTGCCGAAGATAAACGTAAGGCTGAAGCGGAGAAGAAAGCCGCTGAAGATAAACGTAAAGCTGAAGCAGAGAAGAAAGCAGCAGAAGATAAACGTAAGGCTGAGGCAGAAAAGAAAGCTGCTGAAGAGAAACGTAAAGCTGATGCTGAGAAGAAGGCTGCGGAAGACAAGCGAAAGGCTGAAGAAGAAGCAAAGAAAAAAGCTGAAGCAGAAAAAGCACGTGAACTCATGGAAAATGGCGATAAAAATTGGATGGTTCAAGTGGCCTTGGCTGCAAATCAGGCCAATGCAGATGCCGTGGTATCCAAACTGAGAGCTAAAGGTTATAAAGTCACGACCAGTCCAACCTCGAAAGGAATACGCATCATGGTTGGTCCATCTAAAGATAGAGAAACTGCTGATGCAGTCCGTAAAAAGATCGCAGCGGATGAAAGTTTAAATATGAAATCAGCATGGGTGATTGATTGGGTTCCACTTGATCAGCGCTAAAATAAAACTGGGGCTTTTCGCCCCTGTTTTTTTCTAAATTATTATGGATTCGACAATTGTTGTTGAATCCATTTTACATTGTCTGTAGTGAATAAATGTTCAATGTTTTTCCAGATGACATGGTAGCCATAGCCCCCTTGCTTCATTTCTTTGACGGCATCTTCAATTGACCAATTCTCAAAAATAATTCGATACATCGCAATGGTTGCTCCCGTGCGATCAGAGCCATGATAACAATGGACTAAAACCTTCTGATTTTGTTGTTTTGCAGTTTGGATTGCTCGCATTGCGGTTAAGAGATCATCACGATTGATTGCCCATGTATAGATGGGGATATGTACCAGATTAAAATCTTGATCTTTAAACACATTCGCATCTTTATTACGTGCTCTGAGATTGATCACAGTGTGGATTTGATGTTGTTTTAAACTGGCAATCAGCTCAGCGTCAGGTTGCTCACTTCGATAGACATCTTGACTAATTTGATAGAAATTATGTGTGTTAGAAATCAATGTACCCCAATTGTTTGGGCGTTGTTCATCACTTAGGCTGGGATATTTCATACAACCATTCATGCTGAGCGTACTAATGAGAATGGTGCTGATCAATAATTTTTTCATTGTAAAGGTCATGATTGGATATGGAAAAGTTGTGCGCACAAAGTAACTGAATAATAAATAGAAGTTGAGCGAGAAATTGTAACGATAAAAAGCGGTAGAGAAGAATATCTAGAAAAATAGGTTGTTGTAGTCCATGCTTATTATCAATCAGGGATAGACAAAAAAAGCCCTTTTAACTAGTGAGTTAAAGGGCTGGTTGAATCATAAATCTTTGCTGTTTTTTATTATTCTGGTTGAGCAGTCAATCTTAAATAAGGTTTCACCGCCTTATAACCTTTAGGGAACCGTTGTTTGATTTCTTCTTCATCTTTAAGCGAAGGGATAATCACCACATCTTCACCTTGTTGCCAATTGGCTGGCGTTGCGACCTTGTGATGATCTGTCAATTGTAGCGAGTCTATGACACGTAATACTTCATGAAAGTTTCGTCCTGTAGAGGCTGGGTAGGTAATGATTAGGCGAACTTTTTTATTTGGATCAATAATCACCAACGAACGAACGGTTAAGGTTTCGCTGGCATTGGGATGGATAAAGCCATAGAGCTCGGATACTTTACGGTCTTTATCTGCAATGATTGGAAAATTCACTGTCGTATTTTGTGTCTCATTAATATCTTCAATCCAACGCTGGTGTGAGTCTACGTCATCGACTGAAAGAGCAATTGCTTTAACACCACGCTTATTAAATTCATCTTTGAGTTTTGCTGTAAAACCCAGTTCGGTGGTGCAGACAGGAGTAAAATCAGCTGGATGTGAAAATAAAACTGCCCAGCCATCCTCTAAAAATTCGTAAAAATCAATCGTGCCTTCACTTGATGCTTGTTGAAAATTTGGCGCGATATCACCTAAACGTAATGTCATGACTACTCCTTAACTCTATGTTATTTAATAATGCGATAACCCAATATGCAGTATTTTGCTTATAAACAAAATTATTGTTTTTTCATTTTATTATCATTTTTTAATATATGAATGTAGGCGCTATGGTATAAAAATCATCAAAAATTCACATTTAAGTCGATGTAACGGAAAGGTAAATTTGCTACATTAACGATCTTTGGTTGCATGATGTCAGAATCATTTTGCAGTTTTTTTTGCTGTTTGAACGTAAAGCACTTGTAGTTCTTATTTCTGACTCCATAATAACAGCTAAGAAAAAATTAACCGACCTAAGGTTTGTTGATATTTCCAAACCTTATAACAAACAGGATTAGAGAGTTTATTCATGTTGGCAAGTCTGATCGGAGGTATCTTCGGTACTAAAAATGAGCGTGAGCTCAAACGCATGCGTAAAATTGTTGAACAAATCAATGCGCTTGAACCGACGATATCTACTCTTAACGATGCAGACCTCTCTGCAAAAACTCCAGAATTCAAACAACGTTTCCAAAACGGTGAAAGTCTAGATAAATTACTGCCTGAAGCTTTTGCGGTCTGTCGAGAGGCTGCTAAACGTGTCATGGGTATGCGTCATTATGATGTGCAGTTAATCGGTGGTATTACCTTGCATGAAGGTAAAATTGCTGAAATGCGTACAGGTGAAGGTAAAACCTTGATGGGTACCTTGGCCTGTTATCTCAATGCGTTGAGTGGTCAAGGCGTTCACGTCATTACCGTGAATGACTACTTGGCACAACGTGATGCGGAGTTAAACCGTCCATTATTCGAATTTTTAGGTTTGAGTATTGGTGTAATTTACTCTATGCAAATGCCTGATGAGAAAGCGCAAGCTTATATTGCAGACATTACTTACGGTACCAATAACGAATTTGGTTTTGACTATCTCCGTGACAACATGGTGTTTTCTTTACAAGAGAAAAAGCAGCGTGGTCTGAACTATGCGATCATTGATGAAGTTGACTCAATCTTGATCGATGAAGCACGTACACCATTGATTATTTCAGGGCAGAGTGAAGATTCCTCTCATTTATATCAGCTAATCAACAGTATTCCTCCAAAATTAAAACCTCAGAAAGAAGAAAAAGTTGCGGATGGTGGGCATTTCTGGGTAGACGAAAAGCAACGTTCAGTTGAAATGACTGAAATCGGCTATGAAACTGTTGAACAAGAATTGATTCAGATGGGTTTGTTAGCGGAAGGTGAAAGTCTCTACTCTGCAACAAATCTGAATTTAGTTCATCATGTAACGGCAGCGATTCGTGCACATTATCTTTATCAAAAGAACGTGCACTACATCATTGGCATTAATCCACAAACGCAAAAAGAAGAAGTGATTATTGTGGATGAAAGTACTGGTCGTACCATGCCAGGTCGCCGTTGGTCAGAAGGTTTGCACCAAGCGGTTGAAGCCAAAGAAAACATGGAAATTCAACCAGAAAACCAAACGCTTGCAACGACGACATTCCAGAACTATTTCCGTCTGTATAAAAAGCTTTCAGGTATGACAGGTACTGCTGATACAGAAGCAGCGGAAATGAAAGAAATTTATGGCTTGGATGTGGTGATCATTCCAACGCATAGACCAATGGTGCGTATCGACCATAATGATTTAATCTATTTAAATCGCAATGGTAAATACAATGCCATTATTGAAGAAATTACCAATATTCGTCAGAAGGGTGTAGCACCTATTCTGATTGGTACTGCAACGATTGAAGCAAGCGAGATCCTGTCTTCAAAATTATTACAGGCAGGTATTCATCACGAAGTCCTAAATGCGAAACAGCATGAGCGTGAGGCAGATATTATCGCGCAAGCAGGTAGCCCGAATGCGGTAACCATTGCAACTAATATGGCAGGTCGTGGTACAGATATTTTGCTGGGTGGTAACTGGAAAGCTAAGCTGGCTAAAATTGAAAATCCGACACCTGAAGATGAAGCACGTTTGCAAGCACAATGGGAAAAAGACCATGAAGATGTATTAGCATCAGGTGGTTTACATATCATTGGTTCTGAACGTCATGAATCACGCCGTATTGATAACCAGCTACGTGGTCGTGCTGGACGTCAAGGTGATCCTGGGGTATCGCGTTTTTATCTGTCACTAGAAGATGATTTAATGCGTATCTTCGCTGGCGATCGTGTGGTTGCGATGATGCGTGCCATGGGCTTGCAGGAAAATGAAGCCATTGAACATAAAATGGTGAGTCGTTCGATCGAAAATGCACAACGTAAAGTTGAAGCACGTAACTTTGATATTCGTAAGAATTTGTTGAAGTATGATGATGTAAATAATGAACAACGTAAGATTATTTACTCTCAACGTGATGAGGTTCTTGCTGAAAGTACCTTACAAGATTATATCGAAGAAATGCATCGTGAAGTTGTGAAAGGCGTGATTGCAACTTTTATTCCACCAGAGTCTGTACATGATCAATGGGATATCGAAGGTTTAGAGAATGCTTTACGCGCTGATTTGGGTATCGAATTGCCAGTACAGCAATGGTTAGATCAGGATCGTCGTTTAGATGAAGAAGGTCTTATTGCTCGTATTTCTGATGAAATTGTAAATCGCTACCGTCAACGTCGTGAACAAATGGGTGCTGAATCAGCGGTTATGCTTGAACGTCATTTTATGTTGAACTCGCTTGACCGTCATTGGAAAGATCATTTAGCGGCAATGGATTACCTACGTCAAGGGATTCATTTACGTGGTTATGCTCAGAAAAACCCTGAGCAAGAATATAAAAAAGAAGCTTTTAATTTGTTTGTGAACATGTTGGGTGTGATCAAATCAGATGTTGTTACTGATTTATCACGTGTCCATGTTCCAACAGCTGAAGAGCTAGCAGAAATGGAAGCACAGCAGCAACGCCAAGCTGAATCGATGCGTCTTTCTTTTGAGCATGATGAGGTCGATGGTTTAACGGGTGAAGTGACTGCTTCTGAAGAAACAGAACTGGCAAACAATACAGCATTCCCAGTACCTGAAAGTCGTAATGCACCTTGTCCATGTGGCTCTGGTTTAAAATACAAACAATGTCACGGTAAACTTTAATTTAACTGTGGTTCATCCAAAAAAGCAGAGCATAGGCTCTGCTTTTTTACGATAAACTACTTGAGTCAGATTAAGCTTTGTAGTTTTATTATCGGACTTACAGTTCTTGATTGAATTGATATTAAAAGCGGGAAGACAATGAAAAAACCATTACAACTTTTAATTTTGGCAAGTGCAGCGGTATCTAGTTTTGCATTTGCAAAAGATGCACCTCAAACCACGACAGTGGAAAAAGTGCAAGCTGCAAAGGGTGAAACTTCTGCACAGGCACAAGTGAAGCATGATGTTACTACGGTCATCAGCCCACGTACCGGAATCCGCTATACTTTGGGTGATACAGGTAATCGTCCAATCGTATTGCAAACAGCTGCGATTGCACCAGCAAACTCAGCAAATATTAATCGTATTGTGGCATCAAATCCTGCCTTGTCTGAAAAAAGCCAAGAAAAAGCCAAGATTGCTTTAATTGGTGAAGCAGCTGTACAAGCTGCAAATGCAGCCGCTGCACAAACAGCCAATGCCCAAGCACCGCAAACAGCTAGTGCTCAAGCAGCAACAAGCAATTAATTGATTGTTATGCAAAAAAAGAGATGCATTCGCATCTCTTTTTTATTGCGTGCTTATCTTATAAAAAACTTGGCAGTAAGACCAAACCAATAATGATCGCAAACATTAACCATTTCAAAGCATAGTAGAGTGGGCGATTACGCGCTTTCAAGCCACGACCATAGTGGTGAATAGCATAACCATATTTGAAGATACGGTTAATAAATCCTGTTTTATCCTGATCATCGTTGGGTGAACTGGCTGCTGACATCACATTACGACCAAACCAATGATTGAATTTTTGCGCCCAGCCCCATTTCATTGGGCGCTCAATATCACAGAATAAGATGATACGAGTTTGATCCGTTTGATTATGTGCCCAATGTACATAGGTTTCATCAAAAACGGTTGCTTCACCATCTCTCCAGCTATAACGCTCTTGATCAACTTCGATAAAACAGTCATCACTATTGGGGGTGACTAAACCCAAGTGATAACGTACCGAACCTGCATAAGGATCACGGTGTTTACCCAAGTAACTTCCAGATGGCAACTCAGTAAACATTGCTGCTTTAACCGATGGAATACTTTCAAGTAATGCTACAGTCTTTGGGCAAAGTTGTTGTGCTGATGGATGGCTATCTTGATACCATTTCAAATAAAAACGTTTCCAGCCACGCTTAAAAAAAGTATTAAAGCCTGCATCATTATTTTTTTCGGATGCTTTGATTTGATTTTGTAGTTGAATGGCTTCTTCCCGAATCACCTCCCAATTATCTTGTAATGGTTTGAGTTCAGGGAATTGCGCCACATCAAAAAATGGCTGGTTTGGGAGTTTAGAAAAACCAGTCATAAACATGTTTACAGGCGCTAAAAATGTAGAATGGTCAAATAGTTGCCGAGATATTTTTAATCGTTCTTTACCACGAAAATAAGTATATAAGAAACTAACCAAAAATACGGCAATGATAATCACTGCGTACATAAGCACAATAGTCTAAAAATGGGAGGCGGTTAGTTTAGCACAAAATATATTTGGACGAGTATGGTTATAGATACAAGTTGGAAAGGTCTTTAATTGTACGATAAAAGGTCACTCAGGCGAGCATCGCTTGATGCTCACCTGATGTTTTATGCGTGATTAGATTTGGTTATTTACATCGATATTTTTAGTTTCTCGGATCAATAAAAAAGCAATCAGAGATAATAATGCCGCGGCACTGAGATAATAACCGACTGCTTGTAAACCAAAGTTTTCAGCAAGTTTAGTGGCAATATAGGGTGCAAAAGAGGCACCAAAGATGCCTGCTAGATTAAAGGTCAGTGCCGAACCCGTGTAACGTACAGACGTTGGGAACAGTTCAGACAAGATTGTGCCAATCGGACCATAAGTCAGTCCCATGATGGATAAACCGATGCACAAGAATAAAAACACCAATACAGGACTACCAGAATCAAGCAAGCTTGCGAAGACTAAACCAAACAATGCAGCTAAAATACAGACAGCAATCGACGTGGTTCGACGACCGATTTTCTCCGCTAAAATCGCTGATAAAGGAATAAAGCCAGCAAAACATAAAGTCGCTATAAGCTGTAATTGCAAAAATTCAGTACGGGTATAGCCAAGCTGTGTAGTTCCCCAAGTCAGTGCAAAAACAGTGGTGAGATAGAACACCACAAATGTACAAATTGCAGCAATCGTTCCAAGAATCAATTTAGACAAGTGCTTGGTCATGACTTCTTTAAATGGAACATTTACTTCTTTTTGTTTATCCAGAACTTTTTGAAAAGCTGGTGTTTCATGTAATTTCAAGCGAATGTATAGACCGACTAAAACTAAAACAGCACTCGCGATAAAAGGAATACGCCATCCCCAAGTCATAAATGCTTGTTCCGTCATGAATGCACCAAGCAAGAGGAATGAACCTGTTGCAAGGATAAATCCAATAGGTGCCCCTAATTGAGGGAACATGCCATACCATGCGCGTTTACCTTCTGGCGCATTCTCAGTCGCGAGTAACACCGCACCACTCCATTCACCGCCTAAGCCCAGTCCTTGTCCCAAACGACATAAGGCTAATAATAGGGGAGCAGCAATGCCGATTTGAGCATAAGTAGGCAACAAGCCAATACAGACAGTTGAAACACCCATGGTCAATAGTGCTGCAACCAAGGTGGCTTTACGTCCGATCCGATCGCCTAAATGACCAAAAAGTGCAGCGCCGACGGGGCGGGCAATAAATGCGATTGCAAAGGTGGCTAATGACTGGAGTAAGGCTGCGCTTCCACTACTTGCTGGAAAGAACAGATGTGGAAAAATAATGACTGCGGCAGTGGCATAAATATAAAAGTCAAAAAACTCAATTGTGGTACCAACGAGACTTGCAAACAGTACACGTGTTTTTGAATTGCTTGCCACCTCACCAGTGGCAGCCATAGAGTTTGACGACATAGATGACCTTAATTCTAATGATCTAAGACAAAATACGAAGTGTTCGCCTTAGATGTTCCTTATAAAATGCGGGGCTTACTTCGGAATTGAATGTAATGAATGCCAGCAAAATGCTTGCTTACAGCACATACCAATAGATCGCTAGAAAATGTAAACCTGCTCCTAGTAGCACAAAGATATGCCATATTGCGTGGGTATATCTTACCTTTTTTAAGGCATAAAACAATGTACCGATGGTATAAGCCAATCCACCTGCAATCAGCAGTTGTAGAGCATCTTTGGATAAATAACGTTGCATGTCATCCATCAATAATACAGCTAACCAACCCATCACCAGATAAGCTACTAATGACAGTTTTTGAAAGCGATGAATAAACACCAATTTAAATAGGGTGCCAATAAATGCAATCACCCAAAGCGCAATTAGAAGATAGTGCGCCTTGGCTGTTGGAATGGCAATACTGAGAAAGGGGGTATAGGTGCCCGCGATCAGATAGTAAATCGCGGTATGATCTAGTTTCTTATACCAATATCGTCTGGTTTCATCTTGTGCGAAGTGATAAAGCATTGAACTGCTGAGTAGCAATACTAAACTAAAGCCATAGACCCATAGACT
Source organism: Acinetobacter sp. ATCC 27244 (assembly GCF_000156555.1). Lineage (NCBI taxonomy): Bacteria > Pseudomonadati > Pseudomonadota > Gammaproteobacteria > Moraxellales > Moraxellaceae > Acinetobacter > Acinetobacter sp. ATCC 27244. The sequence continues at coordinate 24,966 of NZ_GG665963.1, read as the reverse complement.
GATCCATTGGCCCAAGGGAAGATAGCTCCCTTTAATAATTAAAAATACCGAGGCAATTAAAGCTAATATTGCACCGATACCATGACTATATGCATTGAGTCGTTCTTCTTTTGGATCATAATTCAACATTGAGTTCATGTTCATCGCAATAAGCTTTGCATAAAAATACAACTGTATCGTAATGCAATTTCCCTTTTAAAGTAAGACGCTTTAGAATTTAGTTTCTATTTGTCAGGTTTTCATTATGTTTGCGCCGAAATTTTCTTTTGAACAAGAACAACAATTTTTCTTGGATATCCAGCAATCGATTGAAAATAAAAGCTTTGATCGCCTAATTCTGAGCCAATATAAAGGTGAGTTAGCTGAATTAGAAAAGATGACATTTCGTATTATTGAGCTGCAAGGTCAAGCCGTGCTTTCTTGTCTGTATCATTATAAAACACAAGACATTACCAAAAATTATGCAACTGATGAAGGATTGGAAAAAATTGCTGAGTTACTGATGCAATCTAAACAGGCGAATCTATTAACGCTTCATCAAGATATTCAGTTGAAGAAAAATAAAAAGAAAGCAATGCTCAATGCACAGAAGAAACAGGCATCTATATTAAAAGTTGAGCAGCAACATAATCGTGAAAAGCAGCGCTATGTACAACAACAAAGTCCATTTTTAAAACATCTAGGTATCACAGATGAAAAAGGGCAAGTCATTCCAAGCATGGCGCGAAAATGGAAACAGATCAATAAATTCATTGAGATATTTTCCAATGCTTATGCTCAAATTGATGCTTCTCAACAAGAACTGAATATCGTTGACTTTGGTTCTGGCAAAGGCTATTTAACCTTTGCTTTATATGACTATTTACAAGCCCAACAAAAAACGCCCTTGATTACAGGTGTGGAATTACGCTCGAATTTAGTTGAGTTTTGCCAGAAAGTTGCAGATGACGTCGGGTTTAATCATCTTGATTTTTTCGAAGGGGATGTGCGGAGCTATCAACCTGAAAAGTTGGATGTCATGATCGCATTGCATGCTTGTGATATTGCAACCGATTTTGCGATTCATACAGGGATTCGCCTCAATGCATCAATGATCATGTGCGCACCATGTTGCCATAAAGAATTAAGACCGCAACTTAAGAGTTCAGAAGTGTTGCAACCAATGTTGCAGTTCGGAATTCATGCGGGTCAACAAGCTGAGATGCTCACTGACACGCTACGCGCATTGTTGCTCAAAGCTTATGGCTATGAAACTAAAGTCTTCGAGTTTGTCTCATTAGAACATACCAGTAAGAACAAAATGATTTTGGCAACTAAACGCAAAGATATTCAGCAGCCTGATGCTAAAATTTTGCAGCAAATACAAGCGTTAAAAACGATGTATGGCATTCAAAAGCAAAGTTTGGAGTTGTTATTAAAGGATCAAATGCCTATCGAAAATGTAGGTTGTAAGTGTTAATGAGACAAGAGATGAATCGTTTTGTTGTGAAACATGGTCAATGGGATCAATTGCAACTACAGCAGGATGCCAAGCGCATTCGTGAGTTTGTGTTTATCAATGAGCAAAACATTCCTGAGCAAGATGAATGGGACGATCAAGATCAAGTGTCGGAACATTTTGTCGTCTATGCACAAGATCAAGCGATTGCCACCGCTCGATTGTTACCTGATCATCATTTAGGGCGTGTTGCCGTATTGCAGGAATATCGAGGTCAGGGCATTGGACAATTGATCATGTTGGAAATGATTGCTTATGCTAAATCCCAAAACCGTCCATTTTTACAGCTTTCTGCACAAACGCACGCTACCTCATTTTATGAAAAATTAGGCTTTGTGGCACAAGGTGATGAATATGATGAGTGTGGCATTCCACATATAGAAATGGTAATGCCTATTCTCAGAAAAGTTGAAGTTTAAATAGAGAAATAATCTTTATTTCAATGAGATGATTTAGGATTGTGTTGAGTTTTAACTTCTGATGTTGCAGTTGTATGATCTTGAGAGAGTGCTTCTTCTTGCTGAATTTTACGTTGCGCACCTGGCATATAATCAGGTTCTTGGGTCATGGCTAAGTAGAAGAAACTTAAAAAGATAGTGCTTAGTATTCCAACAATGATGACAAACTTCCATCCCAATACAGTTTCATTGGAGTCTTTTTGTGGGGATGGTTGATTGCTCATGAAAAAATCCAAAAAATAAATAAAATATAATTTTGCGCCTTTTTAGCTTAGCTTGCCAAGTATAAATATGGAATTCTTCGATGCGCTGCCCCATAGCACGAGCATGGGGAAAAGAGATTGTTGAGCAGTTATATTAGGCGAGAGGCTGAAAAACAGCATCGTCTCGCCATTGAATGGATTACATTGATTTTGAGGTTAAAGCTTGTGCCAATCTTCTATTGCCTTTAGACCTGTTTCTACACCGACATCATAGCTATAGCGAATTTTGGATTTATTCTTGGTGAGTCGACCTGCCATATTTTTTAAATCTGGGGGACATACTTCCAAAATTTTCTGCCCAGATGGCGTGCGGACAAACTGGACAGAATCATTATAGCGTTGAGTTCTTGTTAAAAGACTATGAGCAAAACCATGTTGTCGTTTAAACAAATATTTCGCAAGAAATTGATCACCTCTGCTGTTGGCTTTGTAGTAGTTTTGAGGGCGAGTACGTAATACCATGAGTTTAGAAACATGATTTTGTTGTGCAGCCCAATGTACTGGGAGAGCATCCGCCACACCACCATCAAAATAAGGTTCGCCAAAAACCTCAACTGCTTGACGTGTCAGTACAGGAATCGAGCTGGATGCCCTTAAACCATCCAAAATATTATCTTTAGAGGCTTTGATATAGGTTGCTTCACCAGAAATGGCATGGGTAAGCACCATATAGAACTCAGGATGATTTGCAAAAAGATGGGCTTGATTCAGTGGATGTTCTTTTTCCACCACATCCCACATCCATTTTAGATCAAGTAAATCACCGCCTTTAAAAAAGCGTCCATAATGAATGAATTCTGAACGAAGAGAATGATCTAAATAAATTTGTAGTGTTCGACCCTGTTGAGCAGCTAAGTAATTTGCAACATTAGTTGAGCCTGAGGAGACACCAACACAGAGATCAAAAGGATTAAATTGTTGCTGTAAAAATGCATCTAAGACACCGCTGGTAAATGCGCCGCGCATTCCACCACCTTCAACGACCAGTGCCTGACGATTTTGTTGAAGCATTGAAAATCTCGAATACCATGATAAATCCCTGTTTAACACGGATTTATCATGTTCGACAATAGCACTTTAGTGTTGATGAGACTCTGCTTGAGTAGCTGTAGTTGCTGTTGCTGTATTGCTTTTAGCTGCCTCTAATGCTTCTGGCGACATTGCAGGTGCTGTTTTAAAAGCATGTTGTTGGCTGCTAGTTTGCTTTTGGCTTGGCATATAATCAGGTTCATTGGTGATGGCTAAGTAAAAAATCACCATAAAAATAAAGCTTAGAATGATCGTGATAATCAGCGCTTTCCACCCCCAAGGTGAAGTTTCTGGGCATAATTTCTCAGACATAAGACAAATTTCCAAAGGACAAAAAAGAAAGCAGAATTAGGGAGATTTATAGCACAATTTGTGATGAATTAGGCAGAAGTTTTGCAGTGATTTTGTCGAATAGTAAAAAGCTCATATCGGTAATCAATACTGACATGAGCTTTAAGCTTATAAAAAGAAATGAATTATTGAATAATTTCCTTCTTTTGCGCTTTGTTTTTCAGCAGTTGCGGTGGAGCGAACCGTTCACCATATTTAGCAGACAATTCTTCTGAACGTTGTAATGATTTTTCAATCCCGTTTTGATTTAAGAATTGAATCGCACCGCCAGTCCAAGGTGCAAAACCGATTCCGAAAATTGAACCGACATTGGCATCAATCACTGACTCTAGAACACCTTCCTCATAGCAGCGTAAGGTATCCAGTGCTTGAACAAACAAGAAACGATCAATCATATCTTGTTCAGAAATATCATTTTCTTTTGTCCAGCGGCTGAGTCCATCCCACAAATGTTTTTTGCCATTTTCTGGATATTCATAGAAGCCTGCACCAGCAGCTTTACCTTTACGATTCAACTCGTGAATCATGGTGTGAACCACTTCATCTACAGGCGTTTTCGGTAAGTCTTTCCCTTCAGCTTGCAGTGCTTTACGCGTTTCGCTTGCTACATGCTCAGTCAGAGTTAAAGATACTTCATCCTGAATCGCAAGAGGACCAACAGGCATACCAGCTTTGAGTGCTGCCATTTCGATTTTTGCTGGATGTACACCCTCAGCAAGTAGACGCATGCCTTCTTGAATGAACGTACCAAACACACGACTGGTGAAGAAACCACGGCTGTCATTCACCACGATTGGCGTTTTCGCAATTTGTTGAACAAAGTCATAGGCTTTAGCTAATGTTTCAGCAGAAGTTTCTTTGCCTTTGATGATTTCGACCAATTGCATTTTGTCTACAGGGCTAAAGAAGTGTAAACCAATAAAGTTTTTGCTATCTTTACTTGCTGTTGCTAGACCTGTGATTGGCAAGGTAGAAGTGTTCGATGCAAAGATACCGCCATCAGCTAAATATTGTTCAGCTTCTTGAGTTACCTCGGCTTTGAGTTCTTGATTCTCAAATACTGCTTCAATAATTAAGTCACAGCCTTGTAGATCAGTAGCATTAGCTGTAGCCGTAATAAGCGCTAACACTTGATCACGTTTTTCAGCTGTCATACGACCTTGTGAAACACGTTTATCAAGTAGTTTTTGTGAATAAGCTTTGCCTTTCTCTGCATTTTCTACAGACACATCTTTGAGTACGACAGGAATTCCTTTGATTGCGGTTGAATAGGCAATCCCTGCACCCATCATACCTGCACCTAAAACACCGACTTTTTTCGCTTGCCATTTAGCAACTTCAGCAGGACGACTCGCACCTGATTTGATCGCATTCAGACCATGCCAGAACGTACCGATCATGTTCTTCGATACTTGCCCTACAGTTAGTTGTGTAAAGTAACGCGATTCAATACGAAGCGCGGTATCTACATCGACTTGTGCACCTTCAACTGCAGCCGCCATGATCGCTTCAGGAGCAGGGTAGCAACCTTTGGTTTTGTCACGTAGCATGGCAGGGGCAATTGCAAGCACTTGTGCAACCGCAGGCGTTTTAGGATCACCACCAGGGATTTTGTAGCTTTTCACATCAAATGGTTGCTGTGATTTTGGATTAGCTTTCACCCAAGCAATCGCTTTTTCTAACAGCTCTTGTTCATTCTCAGCCGTGTCATGTACCAAACCAAGAGATTTTGCTTTATCGACACCAAATTGCTTACCTTCCATGAGGAACGGGAATGCATTTTGTAAGCCCAGCAAACGTACCATACGGACGATACCACCACCACCAGGAAGTAGTCCTAAAGTCACTTCAGGTAAACCAAATTTAGTTTTTGGATCATTAATGGCAATACGATAATGACAACCTAAAGCGATTTCCCAGCCACCACCAAGCGCAGTACCGTTTAAAGCTGCAACAACAGGCACACCTAAAGTTTCGATTGTGCGTAAGTCACCTTTGAGTTTTTCAATCATCTTGAAAAATTCAGTGGCGTGTTCAGGTTGTACCTGAATCAGCTCATCTAAGTCACCACCAGCAAAGAAGGTTTTCTTAGCTGAACGGAAAATAATACCTTTCAGATCAGTTTCAGCTTTAAGCTTTTGACTGACTTCATCTAAAGCATTACGGAATTCTGCATTCATGGTGTTTGCAGATTGACCCGATGAATCAAGCGTAAGAATTACAATATTGTCAGCGTTTTTTTCGTATTTAATAGCGCTCATACATCATCATCCTAAATTTATTTCTTAAAAACGCTGGCGAGGCAGAGCTTGCGAGGCGGAAATAGCTGAAAAAAGCGCAGTTTACGATGTGTAAATGAGCATTTTTGAAGGTGTTTCCAACGTGGCAAGATCAATGCAGCCAGTTTTTATACCAACTCGATAATGGTAGCGATACCCATACCACCACCGACACATAATGTTGCTAGACCACGTTTTTTACCTTGACGCTCTAATTCATCTAGCAAAGTTCCTAGAATCATGGCACCAGTTGCCCCCAATGGATGTCCCATCGCAATCGCACCACCATTGACGTTGACTTTCTCAGCAGGAACTTTCAGTTCTGTAATAAAACGCATCACCACAGCTGCAAAAGCTTCATTTACTTCAAATAAATCAATATCGTCGATGCTCAAGCCTGCTTTTTCTAATGCTTTACGTGCAGCAGGGGCAGGACCAGTCAACATAATGGTTGGATCTGTACCGACTAATGCAGTTGCAAGCACCTTGGCACGAGGTTTTAAACCTTGCTCTTTGACTGCTTTTTCAGAAGCCAATAACACCACCGCAGCACCATCGACGATACCTGATGAGTTACCTGCATGATGAACGTGATTAATTTTTTGCGCTTCAGGATACTTCTGTAAAGCAACAGCATCGAAGCCCATTTGACCCATCATTTCAAAGCTAGCATTCAGTTTTGCTAAACCTTCAACTATGGTATTTCCTTTGATAAATTCATCTTTTTCTAAGATTGTTACACCTGCATGATCTTTCACAGGCACAACTGATTTATCGAAATAACCATTTGCTTGAGCGGCAGCAGCCTTTTGTTGCGAACCGACCGCAAATGCATCTACATCTGCGCGGCTATAACCATCTAAAGTTGCAATCAAGTCTGCACCCACACCCTGTGGTACAAAAGAGGATTTTAAATTGGTTTCAGGATCTAGTGCCCATGGGCCACCATCTGAACCCATCGGGATACGTGACATTGATTCTACGCCACCCGCAACCACAACATCTTCCCAACCTGAACGAACTTTTTGTGCTGCCAAGTTTACTGCTTCTAAGCCAGAAGCACAGAAACGGTTGATTTGTACACCTGCAACATCATCATTCCATCCTGCGGCAATCGCAGCAGTTTTGGCAATATCCCCACCTTGATCACCAATCGGTGTCACACAACCGAGAACGATATCATCGACTTTAGATGTGTCGAGTTGATGGCGTTGTTGTAATTCATTCAATAATGTTGTGAGTAAAGTAATTGGTTTTACTTCATGTAATGAGCCGTCTTTTTTTCCTTTTCCGCGTGGTGTGCGAATGGCATCAATAATATAGGCCTCGCTCATAGCTGTTCCTTGTATTGCCTTAAATTAAAATCATTGTGCTTCGAGTGTACTCAATTTAAGAGGTAGTGCAATGATGATAAACATTGGCAGGTTTGATGTTTTTCGCCAATTCAGTTGACTGTTGAAAAGATGAAATATTTAGTAAAATATATGGTCATAATTCAACAAAATTATCCTGATGAAATTTATTAATGTTGTCGGAACATCAGCTTCTGGAAAAACGACCTTTGCTCGCCAACTTGCTAAAAAGTTAGGGTTGATTCATATCGAAATGGATGATTTGTTTTGGTTGGATAATTGGCAAGAAACGCCAGATGATGAATTTTTTTCTAAATTACAAAATCGAATGGATCAAGCCACTAGCGGATGGATACTTGATGGTAATTATTCTCGAACGCAAGATTTGAAGCTTAGATATATTGATACGATTATTTGGTTAGATTACTCATTTTCATTCAACCTTTATCGATCAATCAAACGAGCAATTACTAGAGCTGTGACACAGAAAAAATTATGGCCAAACTCGAATAATCGAGAAAGTTTTAAGTCCAGTTTCCTTTCTAAGGATTCCATTATTTTATGGATGATCAGTCATCATGCTAAAAATAGAAAAAAGTATCTCGCAATGATGGAAAATCCCGAATATCAACATATTCGCTTTATTCAATTAACTTCTCCAAGAGAAGCAGCAGAATTTCTTAATTCAATGAATGGATCGCCTAAATATTCTTAAACGATCCATGTACTGATTTTTATGAATGATGCCCATGCAACTGACGATATAAACCAGGGGTAACACCTGTCCATTTTTTAAAGGCGCGGTGGAAGGTGCTGGTTTCACTGAAGCCCACTTGTTGAGCCACATCTTCAAGTGTGAGATTCGGTGTTAACAATAAGTGAATTGCAGCATCACGACGCAGAGCATCTTTGACACCTTGATAGCTCTTACCTTCGGCAGCTAAACGACGACGTAAGGTTTGAGGGGATAAATACAACATCGACGCTACATCATTGAGTGTCGGCATTTCTTCACCAATTTGACTCTTCAATACATCGCGGATACGAGAAGTGAGCGAGTTGGTATTTTTGAATTTCACTAGAAGCTGCGCTGGCGCTGCTTTTAAGAACTCTTCTAAAGTATTTTCATCTTGGCGAATTGGTAGATCAAGATAATCTGCCGCAAACGTAATCTCTGTACGTGGTGCATCGAACTGCATCACTGGTGCAAAGAACAATGCATCATATTCATCGGCATGACTTGGACGCTCATAATCAAAATGTACGCGTTCTAAGGGCAAACGACGTTCAATCAACCAAGATGCAAGACCATGCCAAATCATCAGCATACTTTCAGTAATAAAATGATCTGGATCGAGTGATTTTGGGATGTGAGGAACTAAGCGCGCTTCATGTTTGTCACGCTCTAAACTTACAGACCATTCGTCACCAAACAGTTTGTAGAATTGTGATGAAAGCTCAAGTGCCTGACCGAGTGTTTTAGAATGAATAATCAATTGGCACATGATTGCAAATGTACCTAAACGACGGGGTTGGATATCAAAACCGACATGTTCATCTTGAGTGACCATCCATAGCATTTTAACAAAGCGAGTATATTGCTCAGGGGAGATTCGAGCTTTAGGTTGCCGCAATAATTCTGCTTCTATACCGACATGTGAAAGTAATGTATCAACGTCCATGCCTAGGCGTTTCACACCTGTTAAAGCCGCATTCACGAAGTGGATGCTGATCGTATCACGGCTCATATTGAATCCTTCAGTTTCTTTACTATTCACGATAATTGACCTAAATAACCGTCTAAAATAAAAGGGCTTGTTAGTTGATCAGATATAGTTGCGACAATAGACATTTTTTAGATGATACAAGGCATGGCTTGTGAGATTTAGTGTCTCTAAATGAACAAGACATAACGCAGTATGAGGAACAATGTTCCGCAAGTAAAATGTCTTTGTCCCGTAGGGTTGTGACCAAAATTGTCTCAGACTTCGTTATGAAACTCGGAAATGAATCGTCATTCCTTTCGTTTCATGCCTCGTCTGATAAAATTTTTGCCAACAACGCAATGTATATCTGATCAATTAACAAGCCCTATGGCAATTGACAAGAAAAAATAATTGCTCAATGCGTACATGTTAAATTGCCGAAACTATCAAGGTAAATGGCTGAACATGACATTGTTTTTATGTTTATCCCTACCTAGTATAAAAGAAAATTTAAACAAAATGAGTAAAAATTATCATGCCATCTGCATTAAAAGGATTGAAAGTTCTCGATTTTTCTACTTTGTTACCTGGTCCATTCGCAAGTATGTATCTTGCAGACATGGGTGCAGAAGTTATCCATATTGAATCACCGACTCGTCCAGACTTAGTAAGGATTATGCCACCTTATGCGAACGGTCAGGCCACTGCACATAGTTATCTGAATCGAAATAAGCAGTCGATTGCATTGGATCTTAAAAATCCAGCGAGTATTGAGCTCATTAAAAATAAAATCTCGGATTTTGATATTGTGTTGGAACAATTTCGTCCTGATGTGATGCGCCGTCTGGGTTTGGATTATGAAACCTTAGCAGAAATCAATCCCCGTTTAATTTACTGTTCTATTACGGGGTATGGTCAAACAGGAAGCTATAAAGATCGTGCGGGGCATGATATTAATTATTTAGCGCTTGCTGGTGTTTCGGGTCATTGTGGGCGTCAAGATGGGGGACCTCCACCACTTGGAATTCAGATCGCAGATGTTGCTGGTGGTTCATTACATGCAGTGATTGGTATTCTCGCAGCAGTGATTGAACGTCAACGTAGTGGTATCGGGCAATACATTGATATTTCGATGACCGATTGTGTGGCGAGTTTAAATAGTATGGCTGCTTCAGCGAGCTTGGCAGGACAAACGCCACAAGGTCCTGAACAAGGCATGCTCAATGGTGCGAGTTTTTATGACTATTATGAAACAAAAGATGGTCGTTATTTTTCAGTGGGGAGCTTAGAGCCACAATTTATGGCTGGATTAGCTACTGCTCTAGATTTACCGATACTTTTGGCAAAAGGTGCATCTTTTGATTCAGAAGATCGTCAAGCAGTGAAACAAGCTTTGAAGGATAAATTTAAAACTCAAGATTTCGCCGCGTGGCAGCAGGTATTTCAAAGCTTAGATATTTGTGTAGAACCAGTGCTTAGTTTAGATGAAGCATTAGTTTCACCAATGGCACAGCAACGGGGGTGGGTCGTTGATGTACCATTATCGGAAAATGCATCTCAAACAGAACCTCAGTTAGCTTGTCCGATTAAGTTTTCTCGATCACAAATGGTATATACCTTTATAGGGCAAGCTTTGGGAGAAGGGAAATGGTAGAAAATATGTGCATATGATCACTGAATGTTAAAATATTGTACAGATCGTTAACATTTTGAATAAAATGTAATTTAAAAATAAGAGTAACCTTTTATACACAATAACATAAAAGGTTACGTAAACATGACAATCTCCAAATCTATGATTGTTTCTTGTTTATCCGTTCTATCATTGAGTCTTTTCACACACCATACTCAAGCAGCATCTCCCGCATTTGATCCAAATGGTCAATGGTTGTTTGGTGATTGGAACGGTCAACGCACAGCGTTACAAGAACAGGGTTATAACTTTTCTGCGAATTACACAGGAGAATTTGCAGGGGTTTTAGATTCTAAACAGTATTCTAATCGTGGAAATGAATACACAGGTCAACTGGCATTAGGTACTCACTTTGATCTAAATAAAATTTTAGGTTGGCAAGATACAGAGGCCCAAATCACTTTAACTTATCGTGATGGCCAATCTCTTTCTCAAACGGCAGATGGTCTACAAGGACATTTAAGTTCGGTACAAGAAGTTTGGGGGCGGGGGCAAACATGGCGTTTAACAGAGCTTTGGGTCAAAAAGAAATTTTTGGATCAAGCACTAGATATTAAAGTTGGTCGATTTGGCGAAGGTGCCGACTTTAATAGTTTTGACTGTGATTTCCAAAATTTAGCATTATGCGGTTCACAAGTGGGTAACTGGGTCGGTGATCAATGGTACAACTGGCCAGTGAGTCAGTGGGCATTGCGCGTCAAATACAATTTCCAACCTGACTTGTATGCGCAGATTGGAGCGTATGAATATAACCCTGAAAATTTGCAACGTGGCAAAGGCTTCAATCTAAGTACTGATGGATCACATGGTGCCATTATTCCAGCAGAATTGGTTTGGACACCGAAACTCGGTGCACAGTCACTTTCTGGTGAATATCGTTTTGGCTATTACTACAGTACCGCCGATGCTGTGGAAATTGCCAACCCAGCGAAAACCTCACATAAACAAGGTGGTTGGTTTACTGCAAAGCAACAATTGACTAGTCACGACGGTCAGTCTGATCGTGGTTTGACTGGCTTTGTGAATGTGACGGTTCATGATTCAAAAACCAATGCAGTCAAAGATATGCAAAATATTGGTTTGATTTATAAAGGTCTATTGGATCAGCGCCCACAAGATGAGTTGGCGCTTGGTGTAGCGCGTATTCATGCCAATGATAAAAATAATAGTTTATTGGATGAAGAATATAACACTGAGTTGTATTACGGCATTCACGCTACGAATTGGTTGACGATTCGTCCAAATATCCAATACGTACATCACGTCGGTGCACTTAAAAATGGTGACAAAACTTGGGTTGGTGGAATTAAGTTCCAAACAGTCTTCTAATTTTTTGATTTGAATAATTTTGCAGATTTAGTTCATTTCAATGGATTACATCTGCAAGTTTTCATTGTGATTTGAATTTGACGATGAGGTGAAGTGATTTGCTTCATCGTATCTAAAATACTAAAGATGCAAGGGTGATCGTATGAATCAATCTGCTTCAAAATCTGGGCTTAGAACATTGACGGTAATTATCATTGCCCTCATTGCATTGTTCTTGCTCGTTGGCGGTATATGGCTCGCAGCGATAGGCGGGTCTTTTTATTATATAATTGCAGGTGTGCTGTTACTTATTGTCGCAGTTCAACTTCATAAACGTGCTTCTGGTCCATTGTGGGTCTATGCGGCTCTAATGCTAGGGAGTGTAATTTGGGGTGTTTGGGAAGTGGGTACAGACTTCTGGGCACTTGCACCACGCCTTAATGTGTTAGGAATCTTAGGTTTGTGGTTGTTAGTACCAGCAGTTACACGTGGTATAGACAACTTAACCTCAAGCAAAGTGGCTTTATCATCTACTTTAGCCATTGCAATTGTGGTGATGGTGTATTCAATATTTAATGATCCACAAGAAATTAATGGTGTTATTGAAACGCCACAGCCTGAGCAAGCGAAAGCATTAGAGGGAATTGCACCTGAAGATTGGCCTGCATATGGCCGCAGTCAGGGCGGAGAGCGTTATTCACCACTCACACAGATCAATGATAAAAACGTTAAAGATCTGAAAGTGGCTTGGACTTTCCGTACTGGCGACTTTAGAACTGAGCATGATTCAGGTGAAACAACGAATCAGGTGACTCCAATTAAAATTGGCAATAATCTGTTTATGTGTACTCCACATCAGCATTTAATAGCAATTGATCCTGCAACAGGTGAAGAAAAGTGGCGTTTTGATCCAAAGCTGAAATCGGATAAAACTTTCCAACACTTAACCTGCCGTGGTGTGATGTACTACGATGCGGATAATACGACTAAGTTTGCAACCAGTTTACAGGCTAAAAAGTCGAGTTCAACCGAGTGTCCAAGAAAAGTCTTTGTTCCTGTCAATGATGGTCGTTTAGTTGCTGTAAATGCAGATACGGGCAAGGCATGTTCAGATTTTGGTGAAAATGGCGAGGTGAATTTACAAGAATTCATGCCATATGCTTATCCGGGCGGCTACAATCCGACTTCTCCTGGTATTGTGACTGGGACGACTGTTGTGATTGCAGGTTCAGTAACGGATAACCATTCAAGCCAAGAACCATCTGGTGTGATTCGTGGCTATGATGTAAATACTGGTAAATTACTATGGGCCTTTGATACGGGTGCTGAAGATCCAAATGCTTTACCGGGTGAAGGTGGAACATTTGTTCATAACTCTCCAAATGCATGGGCACCACTTGCTTATGATGCGAAACTTGATATTGTTTATGTCCCAACTGGTGTGGGTACACCTGATATCTGGGGCGGTGATCGTACCGAGTTGAAAGAGCGTTACGCAAACGCAATGCTTGCCATCAATGCAACCACAGGTAAACTCGTTTGGCATTTCCAAACCACGCACCATGATTTGTGGGATATGGATGTACCATCACAACCATCTTTAGCTGATATTCAAGATAAATCTGGTCAGACGGTTCCTGCGATTTATGTACTAACAAAAACAGGTAATGTATTTGTGTTGGATCGGAGAACAGGTGAGACTGTTGTACCGATTACAGAAAAGCCGGTTCCACAAACAGTAAAATGGGGACCACAGACCAAGGGTGAGTTTTATTCACCAACACAACCATTTTCTGATTTCAATTTAGCACCAAAAGATAAATTAACCGATAAAGACATGTGGGGTGCCACCATGTTGGATCAGTTAATGTGCCGTGTGAAATTCAAACGTCTCAATTACGATGGCATTTATACACCACCTTCTGAGAATGGAACTTTAGTTTTCCCTGGTAACTTAGGTGTGTTTGAATGGGGCGGGATGTCAGTGAATGCTGACCGTCAAGTCGCTGTGATGAATCCAATTGGATTACCTTTTGTAAGTCGTTTGATTCCAGCAGATCCAAATCGTCAAGCTGTTGCGCGTGGTGCGGGTACTGAGCATGGCATGCAACCAATGTATGGTACGCCTTATGGGGTTGATATCAGTCCGTTCTTGTCACCATTTGGCTTGCCATGTAAACAACCTGCGTGGGGCTTTGTTGCTGGTGTGGATTTGAAAACTCACGATGTTGTATGGAAAAAACGTATTGGTACGATTCGTGACAGTTTACCAAATCTGTTCCAATTACCACCTGTGAAAATTGGTGTGCCAGGCTTAGGTGGACCGATATCAACGGCTGGTAATGTAATGTTTGTTGCTGCAACACAAGATAATTATATTCGTGCATTCAATGTATCGAATGGTGATAAATTGTGGGAAGCACGTCTACCAGCAGGGGGACAAGCAACACCAATGACCTACGAAATAAATGGCAAACAATATGTGGTTATTATGGCTGGAGGACATGGTTCGTTTGGTACCAAAATGGGTGATTATTTAGTTGCCTATGCTTTACCTGATTAATTCCTTTTAGAACCAACAATGCTCACTTCGGTGGGCATTTTTTTGGTTGATTTAGTGGTGATGCTTAAATACGACACTTTTCCATCAAAATAGACAGTTCTATCTGGCTTGTGTAAAATTTCGACCTAATAAAAAAGGAATACCATAACAAAATGCTTTTAAATATATTCCATGTACTTGAAAAGTTGGGGTTAAATGCACAAAAACGTGCAATACAAGTTCAATTTTCGCATCCGATGCTTAATGCGCAAGTGTTTTTGCAGTCGATTGATGGAAATCATCAATTGAACCAGGGGGTAATGGCTGAGCTGATTTGTCTGTCAACGAATGCCGCTATTCCATTAAAAGCGTTTATAGGGTGCCAAGTTGCTGTAGATCAGGTCACAGATACAGGGCTCTTGACCCGCACAACAGGAATCATCACTGCCGCAGCACAGGGACAAAGTGATGGTGCTTTAAGTCTTTATCGACTGACGCTACAAGATGCCACAGCGCTTTGGACAAAGCGTCGTAATAGCCGCGTATTTATGAATCAATCCGTGGTTGAAATTATTCAAACCTTATTCAAGGAATGGCAAACACGTAGCCCATTATTTGCTGCAAGTTTGACATTAGATCTGAGTGGGCTAAGTAAAGACTATGATATACGTCCTTTTACGATGCAACACAATGAGCTAGACGCTGATTTTATCCAGAGATTACTGGCTTCAGAATCTATAAATAGTTTGATCGATGAAGCACAGCATATTGTTCCTCACAATACTGCGCCAATCCAAGCACAAAAATTACGTCTGATTGATGATAATCAACCATATCAGGCACTCGAACGTCGAACCATTCGGTATCATCGGAGCAGTGCAGCAGAACAATATGACAGTATGACCAGTTTGGTTGCTCAACGGAGATTACAACCCACAACGGTACATATTCAAAGATGGCAAGCTGATGCATTGGATCAAGAAGATGGCGCGGGCAGCGTTCAAAGTACACATTCTCATAGTGAACATCATGACAATCTCAGTCTAGGATTGGAGGATGCTTGGCATTTTACACCTGCATGGATTCAGGATTTAAAAGGTGATGATGGTGTCACAGCATCAGGTAGTCAACAAATTGAACGTCTAAATGAGCACCGTAATCAATACTATAATGCTGCTGCTAAACACTTTATTGCGCATACAACGGTTCGTGATGCCTATGTCGGTTATTGGTTTGAACTGAGAGAACATCCTGAGATTAATTTACATACCGCCCAAGACCGAAATTTTTTAATTACAGCAAAACATTTTTATCATCATAACAATCTACCCAAAGAGCTAAATTTACAAGTTAGACAACTCTTACAAAATAGCCAATGGCAAGTCAGAGATTTTAATAACAACAGTGAACGCCACGCCAACCAGCTTACCTTACAGCGTTACCATGTTCCAATTGTCCCTGAATATGACCCCATTAAGCATCGTCCGATTGCATATCCTCAACGAGCAAGAGTGGTCGGACCTGAAGGTGAGAGCATTTATGTCGATGAATGGGGACGGATTAAAGTCAGATTTTTGTTCACGAGGAGTGAAGATCATCAGCATGATGGGGGTGCTGGCTCTAATAATAATGATAGCGACTCTGCATGGATTGATGTCCTGACACCTTGGGCGGGCGAGGGCTATGGTGCACGGTTCCTACCACGAATCGGTGAAATCGTGGTGATTGACTTCTTTGACGGTAATATTGATCGTCCGTTTGTGATGGGGCGTATCCATGAAGCACAGCGTTCACCGACCCGCTTTGATATTAAAGGACAATTACCTGATACCAGACGACTGAGTGGTATTCGTAGTCAGGAGATTGGTGGGCAAGGATTTAACCAACTACGATTTGACGATACGTCGGGACAAATCAGCACGCAATTACAAAGTAGTCATGCAGCAACACAATTAAATTTAGGTCATTTAAGTCATCCCAAAGTCCAAGAACATAGTGCTGGACGTGGAGAGGGTTTTGAGCTCCGAACGGATGCTTGGGGCGCTGTCCGAGCAGGCAAAGGCATGCTGATCAGTACCTATGCACAAGAGCAAGCGATTGCAGATCACTTAGAAGCAGCACAAGCGCAGTCTTTACTCAATCAAGGCTATGAAAGCATGAAAATGCTCAGTCATATTGCTGAAAAACAGCAAGCGGATGCATTAAATGTCATCCAGCGACTGCCTAAATTTATTCAGTCGTTAGAGCTTAATAGCAAAACTCAAGCACTAAATAAGACCGTAAATCTGTTTAAGAATGGATTGAAAGACGATCCATTACATGCCTTGAAAGACTGTGGAGGTTTTATTAAGGATATCAGTGGTTTTGGTGGAGACACAAAAACAATTATTGACGAATTTAATCAATTCTTTGCCGATAGCAAAGATGCAATCAATAACTTAAAAGATTTCATTGAAAACGTTGAAGCACACGGGGCAGATATTGTTAAAGGACAACTGGCCAGTTTAAAAGATAAAATTAAACAGAATCCATTTGAGAGCCTTCAAGAAGTTGGGCAAGTGCTGGCAAATGTAGATATCAAAGATTTTGATTTGATGAGTACTTGCGGCACCTTCAAGAAAGGGAGTCAACTCAATGTCAGTCCTTTACAAGCGCTGAACTCCTTACAAGGTTTCATGGAAGGATATACACAAAACTTAGAAAATAGCGCTGATGCAAAACAACAAGAACAAGGAAAAATATTTAGACAAGCTTTAATGCTCCTTGCATCACCGAATGGGATTGCATTGACCACACCTGAAAATATTATTCTTCAAGCCTCACAAGATATAGCGGAAAGTGCTAGTGGTTCGATTAATTTGAGTGCTCAGAAAAATATTATTGGTCATGCGCAAGATAAAGTGAGTTTATTCGCTGCCACGAAAGGACTTAAAGCCTTTGCTGCAAAAGGAAAAGTTGAATTACAAGCACAAGATGATATGATCGAAGCAATTGCCCGTCGTGTCGTAAAGATTATATCGACCGAAGAAAAAATAGAGATCACTAGTCCTGTTGAAATTGACCTAAAAGCTGGTGGTTCACAACTCAAGATAAATAAAGAAGGGGTTTTTATAAACACAGGCGGATACTTCAAAGTGAAAGCAGGACAGCATGTATTTGAAAGTGGTGCAACCGTCAATGCAGAGTTACCGAGCTTACCGAAGAGTGGAATGTATAGTATGCGATTTGATTTAAGTCAGGTTTTTGATAATAGTATATTCAAAAATATGAAATATAAGCTAATGAACCATACTAAAAAGATTGAATCAGAATATGAATTTGAGAAAGAAAGTAGTGCAAGAATATATAGCGATTCAGCGGATCAGGTTGAATTAGCATTAGTACCAGGTGCATATTTAAAGCCATTAAATGAGGCTAAAAATAATAAGGTTGCTGAGTCTTTAGATGAGTTGGAGGAGG
>NZ_GG665963.1:0-6438 GCF_000156555.1 Acinetobacter sp. ATCC 27244 | reverse complement strand
TCCAAAGTCACATTCTTTTGCAAGGGTTATAGGTTATTTTCCTGTTAGCCAACATTATGTATATATGTTGTTGTTACAAAATATGGATATGGAAGGGGATGGCTTGGCACAAACGATGACCTTACTTAAGGTGTATATAGAAGATGGAATGTATAAGAGTATCGATAGGGGGTACTATGTAGGTACTCATCGATTTAATTTTTCAGAATCAATTGGCTATGATTCCGAAATGGAGGAGATTGACTTTAGAAATATTTTAGATGTTCCATATCATGGAGAGTGTAAACAAGATTTTGTAATCCAAGATGATTTTTCATTAAGCACTCGGAAGATTTGTACAAATAAAATTGATCTTGATGGAAATTATTTTGAAGAAAAACAATATGAACTGGATTCGGAGACAATGAATTTTGTTGAAGTAAGTAGCAAAAAGCAGATGAATGAAAAACTTCTTAAGTGAAAGTTTCCACCTAAATCTTTTTGGAGAGAAGAAGAACTAACAGATCGTCTTTTAAACTATTATCTAGTGACTTCGTATAAAGTTGTTAGATAAGCGTATTATCAATACGTATTGATATTTTTGTTTAGATAGCGAGGAGAACGATACAATTTTAAAGTTCTCTTTTTTATTGATGTCATCTGTTACTGAGCCCCGTCAAGCTTATCAATAAAACCGTTATTAAATATGCAAAAAAAGCATTTTATTGATGATAAAAAGCTCGCTATGCTAACTGCCTTTATCATGAATTTACTAGCCGTACGCCATGTATTTATATACTGATTTCGATCAACAACTGATTAATCAACGTGTTGCTCAGTTCCGTGATCAAACAGAACGCTATTTAGCGGGAAAATTGACTGAAGACGAGTACCGTCCTTTACGTTTGCAAAATGGTTTATATGTGCAACGTTACGCACCTATGTTGCGTATTGCCGTGCCGTATGGCTTGATGAATACAAAACAACTTCGAAAAATTGCTGAAATTGCGACTGAGTACGATCGTGGATATGCACATGTATCGACTCGTCAAAACATCCAGTTGAATTGGCCTGCGTTGGAAGATGTGCCGGATATTCTTGAGGAATTGGCAACAGTTCAAATGCACGCGGTTCAAACATCTGGTAACTGTATTCGTAATACGACAACAGATCAGTTTGCTGGCGTTGTTGCGGGTGAGATTGCTGATCCACGTCCAACATGCGAATTGATTCGTCAATGGAGCACATTCCATCCAGAATTCGCATTCTTGCCACGTAAATTCAAAATTGCAGTTTCTGCACTTGCTGAAACAGACCGCGCTGCTACAGCATTCCATGATATTGGCGTGTATATCGTGCGTAACGAGGCGGGTGAAATAGGCTATAAAATCATGGCTGGTGGGGGCTTGGGTCGTACCCCAATCATTGGTAGTGTCATTCGTGAGTTCTTACCGCGTGAAGATTTAATTGCTTATCTTGAAGCGACATTGCGTGTTTATAATTTGCATGGTCGTCGTGATAACAAATATAAAGCACGTATTAAAATTCTCGTAAAAGCATTAACGCCTGAAGTGTTTGCTCAGAAAGTTGAAGCTGAATTTGAACACACACGTGAAGCTTTGAAGATTCAGCCTGAAATCTTGAAAAAGTTAGATGAAGAATTTACCCCATTTGATTATCAAGATTTAGAAGATCAAGATTTTACGGCATTATTTGCTGAATATCCTAAATTTAAACAATGGTTCAATGTCAATACCAATGCGCATAAAGTCAAGGGCTATCGTATCGTGACGATTTCCTTGAAACGTGCGGGTATTGCACCGGGCGATATGACGTCAGAGGAAATGAACTTAATTGCAGACTTAGCTGATAAATATACTTTTGGCGAATTCCGCACCACACACGAACAGAATATTTCGCTAGTGGATGTGCCTCAAAAAGATTTATTTGAGTTGTGGCAAACACTTGAGCAAAACGATATGGCTCGCGCACATATTGGTTTTATCACGGATATTATTTGCTGTCCTGGCGGAGATTTCTGCTCATTGGCAAATGCCAAATCTATTCCAATTTCAGAAGCGATCACACGTCGTTTTGAGGACTTGGATACCATCTATAACTTAGGTGAGCTAGATTTAAATATCTCGGGTTGCATGAATGCATGTGGTCATCACCATGTAGGAAATATTGGTATTCTCGGGGTAGATAAAAAAGGTGCTGAGTTCTATCAAATTACATTGGGCGGTAATGCAGATCATGACGCCTCAATCGGTGACATCTTGGGACCATCTTTTGCGGCGGACGCAGTGCCCGATGTTATTGAAGAAATTTTGAATACTTACCTCGATCTACGTACAGAAGGTGAGCGTTTCATTGACACATATCGCCGTGTTGGTATTCAACCATTTAAGGAGCGTGCTTATGCTTAATACTTCGCTACAAGTGCTTTTTAAAGACGGTACGATTGCAGATAATACCTATCAAGTCATTGCTGAAGATAGCGTGATTCCACAAGGTGATGTGGTTGTTACAACTGCTCAATTAGATCAATTAGCAAATATACAAGGTAAAAAAGCGCTGTATATCACTGTGAATGATTCGCCTGAAACGCATGAGTTTCCATTAAATGAACTTGATGCGATTTTCATTGAGTTTGCTGGATTTAATGATGGTCGTGGGTATTCATTTGCTGCGCTGTTACGTCGCCAAGGTTATCAAGGTGAGTTACGTGCCGTCGGTGATATTTTCAAAGATGTTTTAAATTATTTAAAACGTTCTGGCTTTGATACTTTTGTGGTGAAAGAAGGGAAGGATATCCATGAAGCTGCGGCAGGGCTTCAAGATTTTACCAATCCTTATCAGGCTTCTACTGCTGTACCACAAGCAAGTTATCAGACAGGGGCTTAAGTCCTGTCTGAAAAAAAGCTGAACATTTAAATGTTCAGCTTTTTTATGCTTCTGGTGCAAGTTGGCAGTTGATCATCCATTTAATACCAAATTGATCGGTAAATGCTCCGTACAGCGCACCCCAAAATGTTTGTTCTAATGGCATTTCTATTTGTCCATTGTGTGAAAGCGCATCAAATAAACGTTTGGCTTCATCTATTTCATTTGCATCTAAATTAATCGAAATATAATGATTGTTGCCTTGGGTAAACACACTATTTGGAGCGCAAAATTGATCATTCACATCCGATGCCATGAGTATTGTAGATTCATTAATTGGCAAAGAAACGTGAAGTACATAATTTTTCTCCGCTTCTGTAAATGTTACGCCTTCTTCTGGAGGTAAGTCTCCATAACGACTTAACATTGAAAACTCACCACCAAATACAGATTTGTAAAAGTTGAATGCTTGTTCAGCTTGTCCTTGAAAATTTAAATAATGATTTAATTGCATGAGAAGGTCCTTGTTCTTTTTTTACACAATATAAATTATCGATATTTTTAACGAATGGTGCATTATTTTTTGTAATTCTAAAAAAGAATCCTGCAAAAAGCAGGATTCTTCGCTGTAGATTTGGGGCTTAAATCAATTCAACAGCAACAGCGGTTGCCTCACCACCACCAATACACAGCGCTGCAACGCCTTTTTTACCACCTGTACGTTTAAGCGCATGGATTAATGTAAGAATGATACGTGAACCTGTAGAGCCTACTGGGTGACCGAGGGCACATGCACCACCATTAATATTTACTTTTTCAGCATCAAGTTTGAAGTCGTCAATTGGACACATGGTTACCATTGCAAAAGCTTCGTTGATTTCCCATAAATCTACGTCTTGTGCATCCCAGCCCGATTTTTTCAACACTTTTTCAATTGCGCCAACTGGTGCAATAGTAAATTCTGAAGGGTGTTGTGAGTTAGATGCTGTTGCAACGATTTTTGCTAAAGGTTGTAAGCCTCGTTGAGCTGCAACATCACTTGAAGTGAGTACAAGTGCAGAAGCGCCATCTGAAATCGAACTGGCATTGGCAGCGGTAATTGTCCCATCTTTTGCAAATGCTGGTTTTAGGCTTGGAATTTTATCAATTTTAGCATTCAAAGGTTGTTCATCTTGATCGACAACAACATCACCTTTGCGAGTTGAAACAGTTACAGGAACAATTTCATCTTTAAAATAACCTTCAGTAATGGCTTTTTGGGCACGTTGTAATGAGCGGATCGCAAAATCATCCATTTGTTCACGGGTATAGCCACGCGTATTTGCCATATCTTGTGCAAATGAACCCATTAAACGACCCGTTTCTGCATCTTCTAAACCGTCAAAGAACATATGATCTTTGATTTCACCATGGCCCATCCGATAACCAGCACGTGCTTTTGGTAATATATAAGGAGCGTTAGTCATCGACTCCATGCCACCTGCAACCACAATTTCTGCACTGCCTGCTTTGATCATGTCAGTCGCTTGCATGACGGCTTTCATGCCAGAACCGCATAGTTTATTGATAGTGACCGCACCTGTTGAGTCTGGTAAACCTGCTTTGCGCATTGCTTGACGCGCAGGGCCTTGTTTTAGGCCAGCAGGTAATACGCAACCCATGATAACTTCTTCTACGTCAGTTGGTTGTAAACCTGAGCGAGCAATTGCTTCTTTAATCGTGATTGCACCTAATTCAGGTGCTGTAGCGCTAGATAATGCGCCTTGGAAGCCGCCCATTGCTGTACGAGCGCCGTTGACAATTACGATGTCAGTCATTATGTGTCTCCAGACTTATAATTTGCAGAGAAATGTTCAAAACCTATGCAGTATAGTAAAAAAAAACAGTGAAGAAAGTGTTTTACATCGCTTAAGCTAGACTGAACAGTTCTTAGCAACTTGTTAAGCGTTCGGGGGTAAGATGTCCCATTTGGCTTAATTTTATCCGTGTATGGTACTGCGGAGAGTTTGAGCAATAGAAAAAACTGCCATTAGAACCCCGAGGTAAACCAGTATTGCCCTGAAATGTGACTGAATTAATTCGTAGGGTACCTCTCCACTCTAATGTGCCATGTTTGTAATTTAATGGCAGGGCATACAATAACGTTTCCGAAGGATCGCGTTGTCGATTGTTATTTGTATCGATGAAACTGATGATGCCTTGATTCCAGTTATTCCCACAAGTTTGTAAATCATGACTTGCGCACAGAGTCACATTTTTTTGATAGATTTGTGCGTCAGATTTGGATTTTTGTATGTGAATTGTGAGTGTTCTTTTGAGTTGTTTTGCTTCATTTGAGATTATAAGCTCCCTTAAATGAGGGATACCAAAAGTAACTAAAATTGCCAAAATCGCGACACAAGTGATCAATTCACTGATTGTGAATCCTAAATTCTTAAACATTTTTTTACCTATATAATGTTTCTGTAATTTTTTTATTAACAAAGTGTTAAGTAAAGATCATATTTATTAAATTAAATTTAATATCTAGACAAACTAATGATTACTTCCTTCATCAAATGCTGCTAAAATCGAAGAAAGTGTACAATAAGCTATTCATTCTTTTACGCCGAATTAAAATTTACTGAACTACAACGGAAATTGTAAGAAAATTTGTCAATAATTTGCGAGGTTAAAGTTATCAAGCACTTGGAAATTTCATCAAGTGTTTGTATGATTCAAAGTGAAGTGAATAGCTTAAAAAAAATACTGTAGGGCAGACCCTGTTCGCAGTGGCCAAAAATCATAGGCTAAGCTTGAACAACAAACAATTGTTATCTCTGGAGGATATCCATGAAATTGAGTCGTATTGCACTTGCTATGCTTGTTGCTGCTCCTTTAGCTGCTGCTAACGCGGGCGTAACAATCACTCCATTATTGCTTGGTTACACATTCCAAGACACTAAACACAACAATGGTGATAAGCACTTAACTAACGGTGGCGAACTACAAGACGATTTATTCGTTGGTGCTGCTATTGGTGTTGAATTAACACCTTGGTTAGGTTTCGAAGTTGAATATAACCAAGTTAAAGGTGATGTTGACAGCGCTGCTGCTAACTCTGAATACAAGCAACAACAAATCAACGGTAACTTCTATGTTACTTCTGATTTGATCACTAAAAACTATGACAGCAAAATCAAGCCATATGTATTGTTAGGTGCTGGTCATTACAAATACTCGTTCACTGACGCTACTGATGTTCAGTTAGGTCGTACTGGTCGTGGTTTGAAAGAAGAAGGTACTCTAGGTAATGCTGGTATCGGTGCTTTCTGGCGCTTAAACGATGCTTTATCTCTTCGTACTGAAGCTCGTGGTACTTATAATATCGACGAAGACTTCTGGAACTACACAGCACTTGCTGGTTTAAACGTTGTTCTTGGTGGTCACTTGAAGCCTGCTGCTCCAGTAGTAGAAGTTGCTCCAGTTGAACCAACACCAGTTGCGCCACAGCCACAAGAGTTAACTGAAGACCTTAACATGGAACTTCGTGTATTCTTTGATACAAACAAATCAGACATCAAGCCACAGTAC
>NZ_GG665964.1:31212-41949 GCF_000156555.1 Acinetobacter sp. ATCC 27244 | reverse complement strand
ATACTTAACAAATCACATTATCGTACAGAGGGTTATTTAGGTACTTTACGTCATGATGATATAAAAATATTAAGAGAACTCAGGAACGCGTGCACTTATGAATTAAGACAAGCATATCCTGCCGTAACAATTGATACTACTGGTGCTAAATCTATAACTTTAACAGGTGGATCACTTCCTCGGGATGTAGATGTTGTACCCTCTCATTGGGTAGAAACATATGAGTACCAACAACAAAAGCACCTTTATTTAAGAGGAGTCAATATTCTAGATAATAAAACTCCTACTACATTGATGAACTTACCTTTCAAGCATATTTTTTATATAGATTACAAATGTAAATACTATGCTGATGGAGGATTGAAAAAATCTATCCGCCTTTGTAAAACAATAAAAGCCGATTTAGTTGAAGAGGGCAAAGTAATTTACTTAAGTAGTTTTGATCTAGCCTCTATTATGTATCATTCCAATCTAGAAAATTTAAAGAAAGGTAGAACAAATGCTTTAGCAATAGTTCTTGAAACAAAAAGATTTTTTGATTATCTGTATCATAACCCAAACTATAGAAATAGCTTATATACACCTGATATGACCAGAAAAATATTTGATAGTTATCAGAAAGAAACCTCTCTCACAACAATGAGCATTGCCTTAGATAAACTCGTTACGGAAATACGTAAAGATTTGGGTTACCTATATGACGAAACCATTGGCTCTTATCCATTAGTTATCTAATTTTTCCCATAACATTGTTCCCATGGTTCTTCGACCAGTAACATTATAATATTTAGCACTGGCACTTTTATTGTCTTTATGAAGTGTCAGCTCTACAAATCCTCGATGGATACGTAACTCTTCATGATCTAAATCTTTTGGTTTGTTTTCATAACTATAAAGAACTTTGTATTCTTCAATTTCGTCATAAATAATTGCAGCAGAAATACTGTCAGATGTGGAAAATTCTGTTTCTAATCTGATTCTTACTTTATCCCAACTTTGTAAAATTGTTACTTTTCCAATCCACTCTCTATTGTGCTTAATCATTTCAGAATTTTCTTCTTGGTAATCAGAGATACCTTTACATGACCATTCTCCCGAAATATCAGGATATTTCAGAATCTTGAAAAATAAACCTGTTTTCCATATCCATTTATCAAATAGAAAATAAAAAGTAAGAAATAATAAAGCAGTGATAGCACTAGAAATGATGACATTCCAATAAGGAGACAATCCACCCAAGAACTTCAGTAAAAAGTAAATCAATATCCAAGATATAAACGTAGCAAGTGAATAAACATATTTCCCTGCATGAGACCTATTGAATCCATTATGAACACAATATTCATGACCTAATTGCCCCATACATACCCTCTGGAAGCCCAAAATTCAGTTTTAACTTTATGTAGCTACATTAGCGTTATATGGTCCAGTTATACAAGCAATTTAGGTATCCAATATTGCTGATCACCAAACCTCACTTCAAAGCCATCATTCAGCCCCCTATAATTAATACTATCCATTTGATTAAAAAAGGATTTATCCAAATTATGAAAATACATCAATCCTAACTTTATCCACTCTAGTTCATTAAAATTTTCCTCTGGGGCTTTCATGATGGCCAACAATTGTTTTTCCAGTTTCTTCATATTACTTTTTTCTGTTATTTTTTCATCTAGTACCCATGACGTATCAAGGTTCGTATCATAATTCTTGTTTAAAAAATTAAGAAAGCCAACAATAGCGCAAGCTTGTCCAGGGGACTTAAATAAGTAATATTTTACATGCCACATTGTTGGTAAATCTAATCGTGATTGACTTACCAACAGCATTAAAGCAGATGCTGGTTTCATGGCTAAACGGGCAGAACGTATACTCGTTTTCCCTAAATCCATTTTATTTATTAAAACCTGATAATAGTTCTGAAGAATTTGGGCTGAAAGCGATGAACCAGGACATGAGTTCGCCAGTTTTCTCAGTTGGTCAAATTCAGAACAGTGGCCTTTAGATTGGGTATCTATATGCAGGTGATGTACTGCAACCAACCACCGGATGGGCAGCTCATATTTGCGTAAACCACTTGTTCTTAGTCTATGTAATAAAGAGTCATTGTCTGGGATCTGATCTCCCCAAAGATCACTGGTCTTTTCAAAAAAATGAATATGTTTACGAATTAGTAATGCAGCCTTATGCGGTCCAACCTCATGATCAAGCCAATTCATATAATCTTTAAAGTAACCTTTGAGGCTTGGATTTACTAATGTATTAACCAGTTCCTTAATCCTATTCCCCAATATTCTTCGCCATGTACATAATTCACAGTATTTCCCATATCCAGCAGGAATCTGTTGCTGGCAAGTTAGACATTGAAGTGGTGGACAGGTCAAACATTTCTTACAAAGCATTTTGCCTGACACAACATCCTGTTCAATCAACCTATATCTTCTACAACTTTGGCATGTCTGGTAATCACGGGTTGCACACTTTGGGCAAACTCTTAAATTATCTCCAAAACGGCTGATACGAGATAAGCGTTGTGATGTCACACCACACCGTTCACAAGCTTGAAACTCTCTAAAATAAACTGAACAACTATTACAAACAGGGCCTTGCTCCGTTATTTTTCCTATAGGGTAATCAATACGCTGACATCTAATGCAAGGTCTATTGGTTTCACATTGTTGGCAAACGGCCAAGTTATCAGCTTTATATAATCTGGAACTTTTACCACACGACGGACAATCCTGTTTTTTAAAAACTCGTACATAGCACTTATGGCAATAGTTACGCTGTTTATAAAGTCGGTGTATCTTTTCAACCGCATCACCACATTCATCACACTGAGGCATGGTGTTGTCCCCCCAAAAGTTACCCTAGTTTTCTTTTTAATCTTAAAAACTTGCGTATTACAGTCTCCTTACTTTTAGGTTTAAAGGTAGCTACCAATGCTCTCTTTGGAGGGTAGTTCCGATAAATCGAGCCTAATTGTTCTTCAACAGGCCTTAATATGGCTGGCAACTGGTTTCTCTTATCCCAAAATGAAGACCTGTTCATATTTAAAGATTTTGCTGTTTCAATAAACTTTTCCTGGGGAATAATGAGTAATTGATAAATACAGGAAAATAGCCGTTCTCTCTCGGTAACTGGAAGTTGGTTAACAGCCAATCCATTCGATATAAGCTCAGGATGGGGCACCTGAATTCTGAGTTGTTCAAGAAAAGCCCATCCTTTTCCATTTACTGAGCCAGCTAAAGCTTTTCTAATAAATTGTGAAAATAACTTAATCACCGTTAACCAATCAGTTACTGAAATCAACTTGTCTTGATAGGTTGCACAGCCTTGTTCCAGGAATTGATCAAAGATTTTTTGGAATGCCAAGGCATGACAATCCACAAGGCTTTTATTAACCTCCAATAGACTTTTTTTACATATTGAACAGCAAGTCATAACCTGATCAGGGGCTTCAAGACGTCTAGGTTGAATAGCATTATGGCAATGAGGACATTGATCATGTAAATGCTGATTATGTTTTATACAACCTGTATGCCAGGCAAAACGCCAAGGCAGACGGAAATAGGCAACATTATCCTCAGATAGACACTCAGGACAATATTGCCAGCCACCTCGATGCTTACGGTTTCTTGTACCTAATACCAAGTACCATGCATCAAGAGTTTGATTATCCAGATTATATTTAATTAAAAAATTGCGAAGCGTAGCAGAATTAAATTGGCTTTCATCAATTTTTGTCGTATTGATCAATACCTGTACTTGCTCTGCACTTAAACCACGATCTACATCTACAGACCAGATTCGCCATTTGGGCCAAAGTACTCCAGTTAAACTTAATGGGTCACAACCACTGTCAAGTGCGGCACGTATCAACCAAGAAGATAATGCCTCATCTTGCTTTAAGTCCGTGGGAATAAACCATGAATGGATTTCTGTTGCACTTATCATACCTAGTCCTCCACATTGCTTATTTCACACTTTCTAGCAAGCTACGGTCGATAAACTCCTGACCAGAAACAACAGCTTTCTTTGCGGCGTCCCGTAAAATCGTTCGCAGATTACCTAAGTTTCCATCTGTAATATCATGCAGATATTTTACTGTTGCTGGTTCAGCCAGTTTTGAAGCCTGTTTGAGGGGAAGAACTTTCTCAAATTTATTTACCATAGCTTGAAAGTCTTTATCTAGTTTCCATAAGGGCAAATTAACCACACGAAAACGGCTGACATGCTGTGGATCAGTACGCAGAACACTAATTGCTTCTTCTGTACCAAACCCAACAATGGGTATCTGTGTTTCATTACACAAATACTTAATCGCATTCATTACTGTTCTTTGCTTAATCGGACTGCCACATAATAGAGAATTCATTTCGTCGATAATGAGGAGCTTTACCTCATAAAGTTTAAGGCAATGGACCACTTGGTAACGTAGCTTCGCAACGGGATCTCTTTCTCGAAAAGGAACCCAGAACTTATCAAGAATAGCCATATACAGAGCTTTTTCATCAGGGGAAACAGGTGCCTGTACAATGATTACAGGTTTTACTGCATTATTTTCTGCATTGACATAACCCTCCCCATACAGCTTAAAGAACTGGTTAATAATTGAGGTTTTACCATTATTTGGCTTACTCAATACCAGTAAGTTGGGCATACGGCTCCGCTTAGGAAGTGTCAGGAATCCTTTCAATTGGTCTAACAAGTCATTGGCTGCTGGATACCCAATCCATCGGTCCTCTTCCAGGAAGTAGAGTCTGTCCTCATTAGACTGTTCCACAATAGGGCGAAACTCTTGAAAAACATGTGAATAGTTACTCATGAAATATCCTCATCATTTTCCAGCTCATCGAGAGGCAATAAACCATATACGTTTTCAAGCTGTTGCTCCAAAATCGTACTCTCTTGTTGAGGTTTTTTGCCCTGAATTGAAGCAGGGTTAACACTCTGTTGATGTTGGGTACTGCGCTGATGTGATCTGCGAGCCCGTCGAGTTTTAGTACTTGCCTCCTGAACACGCTCCCGAAGTTTAGCTAGAGCCTGTCCAAGTTCATGATCTTTTAGATATTCGCCAGTTTCCTTTTTCAGTTCCTGAATCTTTTTGTGTTCCCAAATACTAAATGGTGGAATACTTTGATCCGCTAAAGGAACCTTAAAATAATTTTTGATTTCGGGATCAAAGAACCATATCTCACTAATATTTCTTGGATCACGCCTAAAGATAAATTTACGTTTTTCCTTTTGATTATCAGGGTCTACAGCATTAATCCAACCTCTTAGTACATCAGCATAATAAGCAAGACCATCAATTGTTACACCTGTTGTTTGAATCGTCCTTTCAAAACTTGGTAGAAAATCAAGAAAGAAATTATGATCATTTGCAGGCAATCTAGCAGCCCCAGAACCTAACGTGTTTTTATCACCAAAGATACCTAACTCAAAAGCATGTAGTGGAGAAGTACCTAAAGCAGAGTGTTTCCTTTTGTGGTAAACATTACAGATAAAATCAATCAGCCAGTCCTCAAATTCGGAGAATGTGAAAACTGCTTCCGCATCTGAGTTATAGCCTTTTCTTTCAAAAATATTTGAAAAAGTTGTTCCTGGAACTGCGTGAATATCGGTTGCAAATGTTCCCATCAAACGTTCAATGTGCCCGCCAAAACGTGGTTTTTTAACTGGTCGGTATTCCAGACGAATATCATGTGCCATACAAGCATTTCTGAAAGTTTCTGAGTGAAACTCAGGTCCATTATCGACATGAATGGTGTTCATAATTCCCCAGACAGGCCATTCAGCTTGAATCTTGCGCGAAGCTAGCCATTTCTCTTTGGGCAGTACAGCTTGAGAAACGCTCATTGCAATAGACATAACAGAGGGGGCATCTAATGATAAGTAATATCCCACAACTACCCTTGAACGCACATCAATTGCCAACGTAAGAAAAGGTCGTCCTATAGGACACCTGCTAAAATCATCAACCAGAATAAGATCAACAGGCGTATGGTCAATCTGTACGACGGCAAGTGGATAATCAGCATGAGGGAATTTCCCTGCGGCAGGTGTAAATTTGTTATCGGCCTTTTCCTTATGTCCCCTCTTACGAAGAGAGTCTCTCTGGCTAATCGCTGCAATACGATTTCTTACTGTATTGGCATGAGGCACCTCTAGGATATGGTATTCATGACATAAGCGTTTCACTTCAAGTACAACTTTTTGAACACTTATTCTTTGATTAGTTAGGTATAAATCCTTGATGGCTTTTTCAATGATTGCTTCAGCATGTTTATTAATTATCTTCTTGCCTTGTGGCAATCCCTCTTTTCTGGGCCGCAATCCATCAATAGTTCCATATGCCTTATAGATTTTTAACCATCTATAGATAGTGGCTGGATTAATATCATGTTCTTGGGCTCGTAACTCTACTTCCTTACGACCACTCACGCCTCCCTCAATGAAAGGTCGGATGATGTTGAAACGTCTTTCAGCCTCAATCCAGTCTTTATCAGCGATGAGCTCTAGATCTTCATACTGTTCCACAGCTATTGATGGCCTTAATTCACTGATAGCCGCGATACTTTTCCTGCCAGTATTATTGTTTTCAACAAAAACCGATTTTAGGTCAATGACTTCAATAATCGTATGGGGAATCCCTTTTATCTGAACCGGCTCCCCAGCAGCTATTTTGATATTCACACGTCTATCATTCATGACAACTCCCATTTACCCAAAGTTCAGTAGATGGCTGTAAAGGCATACTTAAATCGCAAACCAGATAACCATGAGCAACTAAATACCAGATTTGACTAATTCCATTGGCTCTGTCCCATTTTCCAAGAAAATGTCTGGCTAATAGAGTCTCAAAAGTTACTGCTCCTCGATCTCTCACATAATCCAATAAGTGCTTTGAATCAGCAGGGGGAAATTCCATCTTTCGGTACTTTTGTAAAAACATGGCATTCGACCATAACTGGTCCCGAATACGCCCCTCATGTGCAATATGAAATTTCCAACCCTCTTCTTTGCATACCCTCATGGCAGCACGATATCTAGCTTTCCATAGATGCAAATTAAGTTGCAATTCATCTGTAGGTTTTACTTCAACCAGTTTAGGTGCAATAAATGGAATAAAATCATTATGCTTATAAGTTACTAGGTAGTCAGGGGTGTAAACTCGTTTCTGTCCATTATCAAAATACTCAATGGTAAATGGTTGAGACTCAACAGCAAGAACATTGGGATCAACCTCTAATCGAATAAGGAAATCCCGTTCAAGAGTTGATTCAAAGGCAACTGCGGAATCTTTTTTAAAAGGATATAAACCAGATACACTGATACGTGTATTACCAATTTTTCTTCGAGCTGGTACGATGTTAACGGTGTCGCATGATTGATTGTTCATTCTAGGTTCCGTTGCATAGTTCTTTATAAAATTTGTCGCATAGTTCTTTATAAAAGGTGGTCTAAGTCTTTGACCCTAGCTTATATTGTCGCATAGTTCTTTGTAAATAACAGTGGCTCACAACCTAAACCTGGAGAAATTACACTTGCTCACTTAGGTGTATTATTTTTAGATGAACTCCCTGAGTTTGACCGTAAAGTGCTTGAGGTTCTACGCCAACCTCTTGAATCTAAGGAAATTGTGATTTCTCGTGCTGCACGACAAATGACTTTTCCAGCAAATTTCCAGTTTATTGCAGCTATGAATCCATGTCCTTGTGGCTATGCGTTCAATCAGGATAGTCGCTGTCAGTGTTCTCCAGAAAGCATTCAACGCTATCAAAATCGCATTTCAGGTCCATTATTAGATCGTATTGATCTTCATATTGATGTCCCTCCATTACAAGCACAGGAGTTACAAGATCAAACAGCAAGTGAGGACTCTGCAACCGTTCGCAAACGCGTCATCCAAGCCTATCACCAACAAATCGATAGACAGCAATGCTTAAACCAAGCACTTTCACCAAAACGATTAGAACAATACGCTTGTTTAGATGAAAGCTCTGCCAAAATTATTGAAATAGCACAACAACGTTTGAATCTTTCTGCACGTGCCTACCATCGAGTACTACGCGTTGCTCGAACCATTGCAGATCTAGCAGAAAGTGAAACTATCTCAAGCAGTCACTTAACAGAAGCCTTATCTTATCGAGGCAATTCAAATTAAATACGCTAAAAAAGCGACCCTCAGGTCGCTTCAATTCTTCTTATTATTAAAAAGCGTAACCCAGACCTAAAACAACTTTGTTCTTATGTTTGACTTCATCCCGAGTATAACCACCAAAAATATAATCCAAACTCCAAGTTGCACCCGTTGCACCTAAGGGATGAGACAGACCTAATGTCGCATGACGGAAAGCAAAATCCGTTTTGGTGACGTCGCCTGCCTTCGCTTGATAGGTTAAATATTCATCATCATCTCCATAGTAATACGCTGCAACCTGCGCTTTACCAGTAAACCCACCTGGCAACTGTGGTGTATAACTCGCTAAGAAATACGTATCACCTTTATTACCAAAGGTCACATTATTTAATAGGGTTTGAGCAGTAATACTAAAATCTTTATAGCTCAATCCTACAATTGTTTCGTAACCTGTAGACTCCCAACCTGGATAATAGTAATAAACAGTTGCTCCAATTTGATAACCGAGATCTTCAGTAATTTTGCCTTTATACCCTGCATAAAAATCATTTTCGAAAGATTTCTTTTCTTGAGGTACATAGGTTGGAGAAGTATTAAAATCAGCATAAGCCGCTGTCAAAGTCGAAAACCAATAACCCAAATAAAACCCACTGTCGTGTGTATAATCCAACCCACCTTGAATCGCAGGTGTATCACTTTCAGGTGAATTGGTCATCCCACGTAAGTTATAACTTGATACAACACTAATATTTCCTGAAATAGAACCTGGAAATGGAAGCTTCAACTCTTCCGCTAACGTTAAAGTAGATAGTGTTGAAAATATCCCTAAAACAACAGCTGTGCATGCAAATTTCATCATATTGATTTCCCCCATGATTTAGACATTCAAATGATTTAAGTTTAAAAGTGCATCATGGTGTAATTTGCAAATGCTATGCCAAACAAATTAATTAAATTAAAAACAACAACTTAAATAGAAAAAATACCTATTTTAAAGTTTTTTAATCTAAAAAATCTTATTTTGATTTGAAAGAGATATCCAAACTGAAGCAGTTTAGAACTTAATGGGGCGTTTAATTCTGCAAAAAGAATAGTTTTAGAGCTCTATCTAACTAAAAAGCCAGCAATTGCTGGCTTCTATAATTGAGAGCTGCTTTTAGAAAGACTTAGATAAACTAAAAATCACACCTGTATCATAAGGCTTTTTATCGTTCTTGGTCATACCAGATTTACTAATGTTTGTACCGACAACATCCAAACCAGCATCTAGACCTAAGAAGCTATAACCAACACCAACCTTATAGTCAATATAATCATCATCTTTGCCTGGGCCACCAGCTACAATTGCTAAAGCATCTTTATTCTTCAATTTATTGTAACCAATGGAAGCAACACCTGTTAAACCTGTATCTGCAATCGGTGCTGAATAACCAACATTAAAATACCAAAAGTCATCTGTTCTCCCCCAGTAATCTGGTGAATAACTTACCCCCACACTAAGCTCATCCTCAGCAAAGATTGTGCTAGGGAAAGCTAAACTAGCAAAAATTTCAGTGAATGCTAAACCGTCTTTACCATTTGTTTCATTCGTATAATTTGACTTAGAGCCAATATAACCATAATGGATCACACCAACATCATAGGTTGCTTGCATATTTGGCGTTAATGCAAAACTATTGCTATAACCTAATGTTGCATCCGTTTCAGTTGAAACACCTGAAATTCCAAAATCAACACTTGAACCCCAAAGACTTAAATACGCCCCAGATTCATGAGAAAATGTAAAACCGCCTTGAATGGCTGGATTATTTGATGATTGAGTAACGCCACGGAAACGGTAATCTGTAACAACGGTGACTTCGCCCTCTGCGGTAATACCATAAACTGAGGTTTTATCATCCGCCATTGTTGTCGCTGAAGCGGCAGCTAAAATACTTAAAGCAATAGCCTTACATGCAAATTTCATCATATTGATCTCCCCCATGATGGATATTCGACTGATTTATGTTTTAAATTGCATCAGGATGTAACTAGCAAATGCTGTGCCAACTTTACAGATTCCTTGTGAAATAGTGCCCTCGTTCCATAAAAGTGCTATTTATACCGATCAAACGCCTCATGGTCGCGCCGAAAGAATAAAGAGACGAGCTTTTTATGAGCAATTTGAGAGCAACAAACTCTTTTAGGTCATTTATTGCACAATAAAGATGCAATAAGATAGGATATCCGATAACAGACCGATTGAAATATAAGCAATTTATCACTAAATAAATAATCGCCCTCTAAAAGTGCACCACTCAAATATTAAAGAGAAATGAAAAAGCTGTTCTTTTTTGTAGGCAAAAAAAATGCCATTCATCGGGTTGTCATATTTTGCAAATTAGTTTGATAGTTTTTTAACCATAGTCTAAATAAACATTAAATTTAAAAAGAAAATATATGTCTTTATCACACATTAAATGAGAATTAATTTCCAAAAAAACAACTACAAAATACATGCTATATATATTATTTTATCAATAAAAATCATTAGGTTATTTTTATTTTGATTTAATTTTATACAGTAAATAAATCATAATATTTTATAAGTT
>NZ_GG665964.1:27844-31008 GCF_000156555.1 Acinetobacter sp. ATCC 27244 | reverse complement strand
ATTTAAAATTAATTAAAATATTTTAATAAAAATCTATCTTTTTCATGTATAACTTATACAATTGATCAAAATTTCGGTTTCTTCCCAAAATTAATTTATTTTATGAGGCTAGCTATGCCAAAGGCACAGAAACTTACTTTAGCAGTATTAATTAATGCTGCGTTAATCACCTCAACATATGCAAGCGAACAAAGCGAAGCAAAAGGATTTGTTGAAGATGCAAGCGGAAATGTTCTTTTCCGTACTGGTTTTTTACATCGTGACAAAAAACACGGCAATAAAGACACAAGCTCATATGCGCAAACTGCGATGGTTAAGCTAGACTCTGGCTTTACTCAAGGTGTTGTCGGTTTCGGTGCTGGAATTATTGGTGACGCATCTTTTAAATTAGGCCCGAATAAGAATGCTGGTAACGGCATGATTCCTCGTGAACGCCTAAACGGTATAGACGGTACTGGTGACACATATGACCATTGGGCGCGTGGTGGCGGTTACGTAAAAGCACGTTACTCAAATACAACCGTTACTTATGGTACTCAGATTCTTGATCTTCCAGTTCTTTCAAGTAATACAGCGCGTTTAGTACCTGAATATTTTGAAGGTGTTTTAGCAAACAGCCGTGAGATTGATGGTTTAGAAGTTACCGTCGGTAAATTTACTAAAAACCAATATTCTGATCAGATTAAATCTGATGGCAATGAATTAGACCGTGCTGTAGTTTGGGGTGCAAAATACAAGGTCAACGATCAATTGAATACAGCCTACTTCGGTACTGATATTCAAGATCGTTTAGAACGTCACTATATTAATGCGAACTATAAGCAACCTCTAGCGAACAATAGTTCATTAACCTATGATTTCAGTGGATATCATACTGATTGGGATCGCCAAGCAAATAACAGCTTATATTCTTATATCGGCTCAGTAGATGATAGCTACAAAAACTCTATCTGGGCAATTTCAACCACTTACAACACTGGCCCACATACAGTAATGCTCGCTTACCAACAAAACAGCGGTAGTGCAGGTTACGACTATGGACTAGGTAAAGGTGTTGGAGATGGTCACCAAACTATTCATTTGCCAAACTCATATCTTTCTGACTTCATCGGTAATGATGAGAAATCTGCTCAACTGCAATATAGTCTTGACTTTGGAAGCTTCGGTGTACCAGGATTAACTTGGACTACAGCATTTGTTTATGGTTGGGGTATCAACACTAACACAGCAGTAAAAGATGCGAATGACGTTGTGATTGCTCGTCTACGTACAGCTGACAATGCAACAGAACGTGAATTCTTTAACCAAGTGAAATACACAGTTCAATCAGGTTTTGCGAAAGATGCAAGCTTGCGTGTACGTCACTCATATTACCGCGCTAGCGATGAATACCAAGCTGGTTATATCGGTGATACCAATGAATGGCGTCTCTGGCTTGATATTCCTGTGAAGTTTTTCTAATTCATAGTTGATCAAGTAAAAAACCTCCATTCAAATTTGAATGGAGGTTTTTTTATAAACTAGATTTAAAAACTAAAATCTAGTTAAACACTAAAATATTACTTTTTAGCTGCTTCAATTGCTTTTAGCACTTCTTCTTTTGCTACAGCAGAACCTTCCCAACCATTCGTTTTTACCCATTTACCAGGCTCTAAATCTTTATAATGATTGAAGAAATGTTCGATCTGGCTCAACAGTAATTGAGGAAGGTCAGAATATTCCTGAACATCTTTATACAATGGAGATAATTTTTCATGTGGAACAGCGATAAGCTTAGTATCGATACCAGCTTCATCTTCCATAATGAGTTTACCCACTGGGCGGCAGCGAATAACTGAACCGATCGCAACAGGATGAGGTGTAACCACCAATACATCTAAAGGATCGCCATCTTCAGATAGTGTATTTGGTACATAACCATAGTTTGCTGGGTAGAACATTGCTGTACCCATGAAACGATCTACAAATAATGTATCCGTATCTTTATCGATTTCATATTTGACTGGTGCTGCATTTGCAGGAATCTCAATGATAACATTGATGTCATTTGGGGCATCTTTACCCGCAGGAACATTGCTATAGCTCATATCAACACTCGTGTATGTGGATTGAATATAAAAAATCGGTCAGATTATAACGTGAATACCAGCAAAATGATGCTGTATATTGGTATTAGAGCAAATGAATTTTTACATTCCATTTGATTTAAGTGATTTTTATGGTAATCACAAATAATAAAATTGGGCAAAGTATAGAAAAGAGCCAAATGATTGAACGCAAAGTTGCCCAATTTGCGAGATAACAAATTCCATAAATGACTCGGAAAACAATATAAGCCCACCCCAACGCCAAAATAAAGCGTTCAGGAATCACCATATATTCCGCCATCAAAATGGCAGCAATAAACAAAGGTAAGCTTTCAAAACTATTTTGTTGAACTGCATTTGCCCGAGCGGAAAGACCTGTGGTTTTTGCTAAAAAGTCACGAGGATTCTGATTGTCTTTGGCTTGGAAACCACCCGTTGATTTTGCAATCAAGGTAAAAACATAAGGTAATAAACATGCGATGATAATAATCAATATAATACCGTTAATACCTTGCATGCGTTGACATCCATCTTTGAAGTTCGTCTCATCATGCTATCATAACTTAAACTTTCATTTGTACTTGTTCGATAAGCATTTTTGCGGTTCTGTGTGGACTGCAGTCTAAGCTGAATAAAGTCTCGTTGTTTTATTTTTAGGATCCGTTTATGCAAAACCAAGATCAAAAAGAAATGTTGGATGTTCTCGCACAACAACGTCAACACCAACTCAAAGTTGATCGTATTCTAAAAATTGTGTTGCCTATCGTTGCATTTTTATTGAGTGTGATCTGCGCAAATCTTAACTGGCAATCAACATTAGGTACATTTTTGATTTTAACCATCGCTTTTTATGCCGTTGGAATTAAACGCCTCATGCTTTGGCACTGGTTAACTATTATTGTGCTCTATGTTTTTGCGGATAATTACTTTAGTTTCAATGGCTTTGATATAACTAGATTGCGCTTTCAGTTAATTACGATGTTTATTTTTGTGGGTATCGTCGGCATTGGTCGCCCTTATATTGATCGCTGGCTTATGAAAAAATCAAACTAAAATATCTAAAAAAATCGACACTAC
>NZ_GG665964.1:0-27722 GCF_000156555.1 Acinetobacter sp. ATCC 27244 | reverse complement strand
TTTTTAGATGGTGTTGACCATTAAAGTATTAAGCAGGTTTACGTAAATCTTTACGCAAAATTTTACCTACATTTGACTTTGGTAACTCATCAATAAATTCAACATAACGTGGGCATTTATAGCCTGTTAAGTTCTTTTTCGCAAAAGCAAGAATTTCTTCTGTTGTTAAAGAATCATCTTTTTTCACAACAAATAATTTTGGAACTTCACCTGATTTTTCATCAGGAACGCCAATCGCAGCAACTTCCAATACTTTTTCGTGTTGCGCAATGACTTCTTCAATTTCACTTGGATATACGTTAAAGCCAGAAACCAAGATCATGTCTTTTTTACGATCCACGATTTTGAAGTAACCACGTGTATCCATGATACCGATATCACCTGTGCGGAAGAAACCGTCAGCAGTCATCACTTTTGCAGTTTCATCAGGACGATTCCAGTAACCTTTCATGACCTGAGGACCACGAATTGAGATCTCACCTTGTTCACCCTGAGGAAGCTCATTTCCGTCATCATCTAAGATCGCAACATCAGTCAATGGCAATGGAATACCAATTGTGCCGCTGAATTCAGTTGTTGCTGGTGGATTTGCAGTTGCAACAGGAGAAGTTTCAGATAAACCATAACCTTCGATAATGATTGTACCTGTCACTTTTTTCCAAGCTTCAGCAGTTGATGGCAATACTGCCATACCACCACCCATCGCCATCTTAAGGTTACTATGGTCAAGTTGCTTAAATTCTTCGTTATTTACCAATGCATTAAACAAAGTGTTTACCGCTGGGAAGAAAGAAGGGCGATATTTACGTAGCTCATTAATAACCGCAGGTAAATCACGTGGGTTCGGGATCAAAATGTTTGCTTGACCTTTGTACATACCGTACATTGCGCAAACCATGAATGCAAAGATATGATAAAGCGGTAATGCACAAACAATACGATCACCTTTTTCACTATCAGATGCACCAAATTTGCTTGAGAAAATTGCTTCGCACTGTAAAAGGTTACCCACTAAATTGCGATGAGTAAGTTCTGCACCTTTAGATACACCAGTAGTACCACCTGTGTACTGAAGTACTGCTGTATCACTCAAAGTTAAGCTTGGACGCTTATAGTTACTTGGGTTTTCTTTGTTTAATGCAGTATTAAATTTGGTATGACCCGGAATACTCCATGCAGGGATTTGCTTACGTACTTTACGTAGAACAAAGTTAACGATGGTCCCTTTTAAAGTCCCAAGCATGTCACCAACAGTTGCAACAACAACATGTTTCACTGGTGTTTTACCAATAATGCTTTGGTAGACACTTGCGAAGTTTTCAATGATCACCAACACTTCTGAACCAGAGTCATTCAATTGATGCTCTAATTCACGCGCTGTATAAAGTGGGTTTACGTTTACAAGTACCAGACCCGCACGGAATACGCCCAATGCAACTACTGGATATTGGAAAACGTTCGGCATCATCACCGCAACACGTGTTCCTTTTGCTAACCCCAAGCTTTGTAAATACGTTGCAAATTTGCGACTAGCAACTTCTAATTCATTAAACGTTAAAACTTTATCCATAAAGATAAAGGCATCACGTGACCCAAATTTTTGGAAATTGCGTTCAAAAATATCAACAAGTGAGGTGTTTTCAGCAGGCAGTTCAACTGTTTCTGGAATTCCTGTCTTTTGGTATTCTGCAAACCAAATCTTTTCCATAATGCCATTATCTCCGAGTGGTAATCCTTAAAAATGTAACAACGTTACTTTCCATGGCAAAACATTTTTTTTAACTTTTTGAATTGCCCTGTTCATCTATCCAAACAATATGAATACATCGTCATATATAACGTATTTATATCACAGAATACTAGCCCTATCTCTGAATGAAGAGTCTATTTGCTTTTTGATATCCCCGTGGTAAAAGTTGGCCCTTTGTTGCTCTTTTTCCTAGATATTTTTGGAGATCATCTCCCTTCAGTTTTAAGTGCTGTTGTCCTGCAGCGACTTGGATTATTTCATCTAATGCCAGCGTTGTCATGGATAAAATTTGCTCTTTTTCATCAAGTTGTATCAACTTGTTACCTTTACCTTTATTCAGAACTGGAAGTTCTGCTAAATCAATAATCAGTAAACGACCCGATGAACTCAAGATTGCAACATGCGTTGCTTGCTGAATTGGCAACAATGGTAATGCCTTTGCCTTCTCCATCACAGTTAGGAAAGCTTTACCTGCTTTGGCATTGGTATCTAACTGTGTTGCTTGAGTTTTGAAACCATAGCCATTCGAACTTGCCACCAGTAATTCATTCGCATCATCTTCGACTAAGACTTGAATAAACGACACACCACTTGCAGGTGAAAGTTTTGAACTCAACGGTTCTCCTAAACCTCGCGCCGAAGGTAAGCTACTAATCGGCAAAGCATAGCTTCGACCCTTTTGATCTAAAAAGTAGACTCGCTGATTGGTTTTACCCACAGCATGACTGAGATATTGATCACCTGCACGATAGTTTAAATTGGCAGCATCGACATCCGCACCTTTCGCAGCGCGGACCCAACCTGCTTCTGACAATACAACCGTGACCGTTTCAGCTGGCATCAAATCTTGTTCTCGAATTTGTACCGCTTCAGCACGGGCAACGATCGGCGAACGTCGATCATCACCAAACTTTTTCGCATCTTCTTTCAATTCATTAATAATCAAACTTTTTAATGATTCAGGATTTGCCAATTGCTCACGAATTACTGCCGCTTTTGCTTCTAACTCTTCTTGTTCACGGCGAATTTCCATTTCCTCAAGTTTAGCCAAATGGCGTAGTTTGAGTTCTAAAATCGCTTCGGCTTGAATTTCATCAATCCCAAAATGCTGCATCAACACAGGTTTTGGTTGATCTTCTTCACGAATAATACGGATGACCGTATCAATATCGAGATAAGCAATCAAAAGTCCTGCCAAAATATGTAAACGTTTTTCAATCTTGGTTAAATGATATTGCAAGCGACGTGTCACAGTTTGCTTACGAATCTCAATCCATTCCAACAAAATACGGCGAATAGATTTTACCTGTGGGCGACCATCAGCACCGATCATGTTGAGATTGACACGATAGCTTGATTCTAAATCCGTGGTTGCAAATAAATGACTCATCACCGTTTCAGCATCGACACGATTAGAACGGAGGACGATCACCAAGCGCGTTGGATTTTTATGATCTGACTCATCACGAATATCTGCGACCAAAGGTAACTTTTTCGCAATCATTTGATCTGCTATCTGAGTAATCACTTTTGACCCTGAAACTTGATAAGGCAGTTCAGTAATCACAATCTCATTTTTCTCTACCGTATAAATCGAACGCATACGGTAACTACCACGACCTGTGGTTTGAATTTTTAACAATTCTTCAGGTGGGGTAATAATTTCTGCTTTGGTTGGCAGATCCGGTGCGGGAATATATTCAGCCAATTTCTCATCTGTAGTTTCAGGATTACGAATCAGCGCAATCGTTCCTTTCACCACTTCCCGTAGATTATGGGGTGGAATATCGGTTGCCATCCCGACCGCTATACCCGTTGTGCCGTTAAGTAAAATATTCGGAATGCGAGCAGGCAACGTGATTGGTTCTTTCATTGAACCATCAAAGTTATCTTGCCACTCACTTGTTCCTTGGCCCAGTTCACTCAGTAATAATTCACTATAAGCCGAGAGTTTAGCTTCGGTATAACGCATTGCTGCAAATGATTTTGGATCATCAGGT
The DNA here is from genome assembly GCF_000156555.1 of Acinetobacter sp. ATCC 27244. Classification (NCBI taxonomy): domain Bacteria; kingdom Pseudomonadati; phylum Pseudomonadota; class Gammaproteobacteria; order Moraxellales; family Moraxellaceae; genus Acinetobacter; species Acinetobacter sp. ATCC 27244. The sequence goes on along the minus strand of NZ_GG665964.1, from coordinate 23,972 downwards.
GAACCCCAGTTGCCTTGCCCCTCAACCAATGGATAGCGATAGCTGAATGGCTGTGCCATCAACACCATTGCTTCATAACAAGCAGAGTCACCGTGTGGGTGATATTTACCAAGTACATCACCAACGGTACGTGCCGATTTTTTCGGTTTACCTGTTGATTTTAAACCGAGCTCACTCATCGCATAAACGATACGACGCTGTACAGGTTTTAGACCATCACTGATATGCGGCAATGCACGATCCATAATCACGTACATGGCATAGTTAAGGTAAGCTTGTTCTGTGAATTCAGCTACGGAACGGTTTTCGGTTGCATGATGTGCAAGGCTGGTCATTTCAGCGATTCATCCAAAATTATTTGTTATCGTCAATATTTTGTATGCTATGTGGATGAAGGCGTTGTGACAAGCCCTTGTTGTTGTTTAAACGTCAAATGGTGTCATTCTATAAACGATAACTTGATCCATCATTTTCTATAATAAGTATCACTTTGATACTCACCATTCTGATAATTAATTAGCGTTATAACCAAATGTTCTCGTAAGGAGTGTATTCTTCCACCAACTTTCTCTATTTAATATGACTTGATCATCAGTTGTTGATTTAAAAATGTCTAAAATAGAAAATTTAAAGTGCTTTTCAATATATTCCTGACCCAGTTTTGCTAACTGAATATTTCCACCATGTCCACTTTTAATATAATTCTGCCATCTATTTAAAAGCATATTTTCACCATATGCTGACCCTACATACATTTTTCCATTAGAAGTATCGGTAATGAGATAAACGGCTTTTTGATTTTGTAAAGCGACTTTCCATGATTCTTTATCAATGACATATTTCAACTGATTCCATGACAAATGGATATGTTCATATCCTGGAAACTTTTCCATAGGTTGATCAGAATATAACTCTATTACTTTTTTATCTGTATAATGATAATGTTGATGCCATGATCTTTCTGCATCGCCCCAATCAATAACTAATCTAAATTTTAGCGCATTAAATTGAGGCATTTCTTCAAGATCATACTCATACTGATCTTTCTCTGAGTTATATCTCTTACTGTGGACCTTAAACACTCCCCAAAATAAGGACTTTCGACCATCAAAACCAATAAAAGAAATAATGTAATCTAAATTTTTAAATACATCTTTACTCTGTTCACTTTGATAATACTCTAACTCTGAAATATTAGGAACGAGATGTTCAGAAAGCCCTAAAAATCGTTTCTTATCCCTATGGCGAACATACTTCACTCTACTATTCTCATCTAAAGGATTATTTTCAATTAATTTCATTAAATTTTTAAAAGTCAAATGGTTCACTATCCTTCTCCTTTCCATAAAATATAATTATTCAAAAACTAATTCAGGTTGAATATCTAAAATACGAAGTAAAAGCAACACTGAACCCGTTGGAGATCGCTTTCGACTTTCCCAACTTTGAAGCTTTTTCACATCTATATGCAAACGTGCAGCAAACTCCTCTTGGGATAAATAAGTTTTTTCTCGCACTTTTTTCACATCTGGATAAGAAATATTACGAAGTACACATTCTATTGGATTGTTCCCCAATCCAACCTCCCCTTTCTTCAATATATCCTTAAATTCAGGATGATCAGGCGAAATTATTTTGACTTCTAAATTATTAGACATTTCTCTATCTGCCCTATATCTTTTTTAAAGTATAAAGTGCTTGAATTTATAAAATACAAGCATAAAGATTAAAACGTCGAATTATGACGCATAGAACATAAGCAATTAATCTATAAAAATTATTTTAGAACAGCACTCTTATCTTAATTTTTGACTAACAGAATCACTAAGAGTTTTGATCTATTGTATTAATTGTTTGAGTGCATCATTGTTCATTTTAATGCTCATCAGTTGATGAAGCAGACTCGGCATCATCATCTTGGTAGATAAATTTCGGCATTTCCAGACCAAAATAAAATCGCAATCAAACGCAGTGAAAAACCAAAAACCAAAGTCGCAATCACAGTCAACTCTAAGCCCAACCCCAACTGCAAACACACCCAATAACAAATCACCGCTACAAAGGAAATACTGGCATACAGCTCACGGCGGAACACCAAAGGCACGTCATTACACAAAATATCGCGCAAAATACCGCCTGATACACCAGTTAATACACCAGCAACTGCTGAGACGACAAAACCATGCCCCATTTCCAAGGCAATCTGACAGCCAATAATCGTAAATCCGATTAAACCAAGTGCATCAAGTACCAAGAAGATATTACGTAAATGCTTCATCCATTTGGCAATAAGGATCGTGACAAAGGCAGCACAACACGTCAAAACCAAATATTCTGGATGCTTCACCCAAGTTAAAGGATAGTGCCCCAATAAAACATCACGTACAGAACCACCGCCCAAAGCAGTAACACAAGCAATCAATGTCACACCGAACCAATCCATACTACGGCGGCCTGCTGACAGTGCACCTGTCATTGCTTCTGCAGTAATGGCAATAATATAAATCACGGTCAGTAACATTTGCCTGAATCCTTAAACAAGGCGGAAAAGTGTGCGCTATTTTAAGACAAACTTAGATGAATTGTGCACAACATTGCTTAAATTTTTTCCCTGAGCCACAAATACATGCTTGTTTCATGGTGACTTGCATATCTAAAGTAGGATCAAGGAAATACCAACGCTGTTGATACAAGACAAAATGCGAAACCTCATGATGAATATGTGGCTGTTTTCCATCCTGATTTTTATCACAGTAATGCGCTTTAAACTCAACCAATGCATGTGTTTTATCAAGCTTGGGTTGATGTCGAAGCACCTCTAATTTTAACCATTGATTAGACTGACTCCAGTCAGCAATCGCCTCTCGATCTAACAATGCTTGTTGTCCCAGAGCCGTTGTTTCCAAAATATAGTCAATTTGCTGTAGGGCAAAGGCGCTATAGCGCGAGCGCATCAATTGCTCAGCACTTTCAGCAACTTGCTGTTTTAAATGAAGCGGTTGACAGCATTCTACATATAAGCCGCGTCCACATGGACAGTTCTTTAACAGTGTCATGTTTCTTTCTCAAATAAAAATAGCCCGAGTAAAAACCATCATCATGTCACGATGGCCAAACCCTAGGGCTATTTAACTTATTTACTATTCTAATTACAGTTAAGCAATTCATCTTATTAAAAAGCTTTCGTCACTTATCAATACAATAGAACAAAACCTTGTTTTCTGACGTTATACATCTAAGCTATACGTAAATGTTTGCTCAACCTCGCTCAGGCTTTTCTTTAGCAACAATACGCACTTTTTCAATTTTGTGCCCATCCATCGTTACCACTTCAAATAAATATCCATCGGCTTCCACCGCTTCACCATTTTCAGGTAAGCGCCCTAGATGGAATAAAATATACCCGGATAATGTTGAGTATTCTTCACTCTCATCAACCAAATCTTTCGCCAACAAAAGTGAAACGTGTCGAATATCCGTTGAGCCTTCCAATAAAAGTGAGCCATCTTCTAGACTTTCAGCCGCTGCCTCTAATTCATCTTCATCTGGGAACTCACCAGCAATCGCTTCAAGAATATCAATTGGTGTTGCAATCCCTTCTATCGAACCGTATTCGTTGAGTACGATTGCCATTTGCAATGGTGCTTGACGCAGTTGCTCCATGACCATGAGAACTTGTGCATTTTCATGCACAATCACAGGTTCACGTAAATGTTTATCGAAATCAATTGCCCCTGTTTCAATATATTCATTTAACACTTTGTGAGTAAGAACAACACCTTCAATATTGTCCAATTCACCGCGGGCAATAATTAAACGCGAATGGGTCATTGCCATTAAACGTTCTTTTAATTCAGCTGGATCTGCATCGAGATCCAACCACTCCAATTCTGGTCGTGGCGTCATCACCGATTTCACAGGACGCTCAGACAAGCCTAATACACCTTGTACTAGAACGCTGTGATAAACGCCTGTATCTTCATCAAACACTTCATTGGCATAGGCCTGCGTTGCCAATACATCTTCTGTTTCTTTGTGTTGATTATCGCTGTTAATGCCTTTATTACCGAGCATTCGCAACACCGCAGAAGCAGTGCGATAACGCAAATCCGTAGTCGTTACCAATTTCTCTTGATTGCGTCGCATGGTTTGATTGACCGCCTCGACCAAAACCGAGAAGCCAATTGCGGCATATAAGTAACCTTTTGGAATATGGAATCCAAAGCCTTCGACAATCAATGAGAAACCAATCATCATCAAAAAGCCAAGACACAGGATCACAACCGTTGGATGTTTATTTACAAAATCCATTAATGGTCGAGAAGCGATCAGCATAATACCAATCGCAATCGTGACTGCGATCATCATCACCGAGAGATCTTTCACCATACCCACAGCTGTAATCACGCTATCCAACGAGAAAACCGCATCAAGCACGACGATCTGAACCACTACGACCCAGAACACAGCATGTACAGGATTTTCCTGTCTTAAAGCCTGCTTACCTTCAATACGCTCATGTAATTCCATAGTCCCTTTAAATAAAAGGAACGCCCCACCAAACAATAAGATCAAGTCTCGTCCTGAAAAGGCATGATCAAAAACATGGAATAATGGCGCTGTTAAGGTGACCACCCAAGCAATGGAGGCCAGCAAGACTAAGCGCATCAATAATGCGAGAATCAAGCCAATTCTACGTGCGGCATTACGTTGTTCAGGAGGCAGCTTCTCAGCTAAAATTGCAATAAAAACAAGGTTATCAATACCCAGTACAATTTCAAGCACCACCAAAGTCGCCAAACCGACCCACGCTGCAGGATCAGACATCCATTCAAAAATCATAGATGTGACTCCCCTACAGAATCATAAAGATCGGCATGGATTTGCTGATTGAAAAGATCGGCATTGGCAGCCAAAACATTTTTTTTAGAAATATAAAATATCAAAGCGGAGTGACAACAACCACTACTCATAGAAGTACATTTTTTACTTAACGGATTTTCAGTATAGGCAAGAACAAAATAAAATTCATCATTTTTTATAGGGATGTTTTTTGCAATTCATTACGCTATACGCTTCCATACTTTGTATGCGAAATGTGCATAAAACTGTCATATATGTGATTTAAACTAGACAAGCACAATGAAAATGATAAGGTAAAAATAAACCAAATGAATAGTGTTTTAATAATGACTGAAAAGAAAACGATTATATCTACTCCTATAAAGACAACCCAACCTCTCATCGCGTTGTACTGTGGCTCCCGCACAGGTAACAAGCCTATTTATCGTGACACAGCCATTGAATTGGCTCAACATATTGCCAATCAATCCTTTGGTATCGTCTATGGCGGAGCAAGTATCGGACTTATGGGCCAAGTTGCAGATACCGTCCTAGAGCATGGTGGTGAAGTCGTTGGTGTTATTCCTGAATTTATGTTGGATTATGAAATTGCACATAACCAACTGACCGAATTGCACATTGTTCAAAGCATGCATGAACGTAAGGCTTTAATGGCTGAACGTGCCAGCGCTTTTATCGCTTTACCGGGCGGATTGGGTACCTTCGAGGAAATTTTAGAAATTGCCACGTGGGGACAATTGAATCAACATCAGAAACCAATGATTATCTACAATGTAAATCGTTTTTATGATGCTTTAATCGCCCAGCTCGATCATGCTGTTGAAGAAGGCTTCCTACCGCCACAGCATCGCGCCAAAATTATTATTTGTGAAAACCCAGAACAAATCTCTAATGTCATCAAGAACCTCAATGCACCAACACACATTGAAGTTTAAACATCACCTATAAAAAATGCGGATCAATCTAGATCCGCATTTTTATGTCTCAATTTAATGTAGATTTACTTGATAAATACTAGTGGTACCACTCACCTCATTACCCACAACCAATAGTGGCTTGCCATTTGGCGAGTCTTTGGCAGAGATAAAGATTAGACCTTCTGGTCCAAGATCACCATGTGCAGACAATGCCGTCGACGGATCAGCCTGATCCCATACTTCTCGTGTATTTAAATAATCTTGGAAAATTGGCTGTTTAGGATTACTAACATCAAATACCATGACCCCACCCATACGCTCAAGTCCTAAGAACAAGAATTGTTTGTTGCCAATTTTGCCAATCGTCAAGCCTTCAGGTTCAGGTCCTTTATTGCTGCTACGTCCGCCTAATGTGTTGCCTTTTTCATGGTTGCTATTGAACCAATCTTGGCATGGAATATTCCGTGCTTTACCAAGTTTACATTGATCACTATTCAAATATTGTTCAATGAAATCACCCGAGTCATAAGCGATTTTAACTTGATTTTGTGTATCCCAAATTGAGAATGAGCGTCCACCTAACAGGTACAAGTCGTCGTACATCAAATAATCGGTAAGTGGATTACCATTGACACCAATTTTATCGCCAGCTTTTGAGTAATACACAGGTTTACCATTTTCAGTTTGGTAACCTTGTGTCCAGGTAATTTTTAAACGTCCCAATTGCTTGTCATCTCGGCAGTTACCAGCATCACCTTTGCTCGCACCACAGTAAGCAAACGTGGTTGGATTCAGATGTGCACCAGCAGCTAAATCACGTAATTGCGCAGGAAGGTCATCGGCACAACGGCGATCAAAACCATCCTTGTGCACGAGATGTTTTACGCGCCACTCTTCAACGAATCCTTTGCTATTGTCATTGTCACAGCGCTGCAATTTATTCTTTTCAAAGTCTTTCAGTTTGGTTAAGCCAAAATACTCGGCAGTATTTTCACCCCATGCACGCGCATCACCTTCATTTGCAGAAATTAAATAGGTTTTTTTATCCGCGGCAGTATAAGCAGCAATCGCATCAGGATGATAAATCCCTTTGAGCCCATTCCATGCCTTGATCATAATATCTTGAACTGTTTTTTTACCGTCAAAATCACTCACATCCAAAGCATTACTTGAGTTTTTATTTGGATCCAGCATCGACTTAAAACCACTGTCGCTAAGCCCGTGATCTTTGAATCCCATTGCTTCAATCGAAGTCACCGTTGCCGTCGCAATATCTAAAACCGCGATCGCATTATTTTCTTGTAGTGCAACCCAAGCGGTTTTACCATCATCCGAAACTGCAATATATTCTGGCTCTAGATCTTGAGCGACTGTCGCATTCGGTCCAAAAATACGAACTCCTTTGGCAAGTAACGCATCTTTTTGACTATTAAACGCTTTAAAATCAGCAGTTTTGACTGTTGGCTTGCTGATATCAGTCACATTGATCACACTGACTGAACCTTCTGGATCGGTTTGATAGTCATCAGAGGGTTCACCTTCATTGGCCACCAATACTGTTTTCCCATCTGGTGTGAACGTCAACATATCGGGTAAAGCACCCACTTGCACATGGCTCAGACGTTTAAGATCACTCGCTTGATAAAAGGCAACAAAACCAAGATCTGTTTTATTCGCAGCTTCAACAGCCAAAGCAATAATGCCATTTTGGATGCTGACACTATTCACCTTTGCACCTTCCGCAATGTCATCAACAGTTAGTGATTGTAAATAAGTTGGCTTAGCTGGATCAGCAAGATCAAGTACATCTAATGCCCCCAGCTCAGCATTGACCACAAAAACACGTTTTGTCGCAGGGTCATAGGCAGGAATTTCAGCTGCACTCTTTCCAAAAACACCTGATTCATATCGGCTTAAAAAGCTCAACTGAATTCGCTCTGGTGTAGGCTCTACTACTTCAGGTTTAGGATCAGGATTTGATGATTTTTCTGTTTTGTCATCATCATTACACGCCACCAACCCCACTGACAGCATTGCAGTGAATAACACTGAAATCTTAAATTTCATGATCAAATTCCATAGATTTTATTTTGTAGAGCTAATCTAGTCATTCGAGGTGCAAATACGATGACATTTTCATGTCAGTTCGATGACGAGTCTTTGACAATTTTGGGCTTTATTTCAAATACAATTCCATTAAACTAAAGCTGATATTTCATACGTCACCACTCATGACAACAACCACTCATCAAGCCGTACAGCCTGAATTTCGTTTACTGGTGCTCTTGGTTTCTATCGGCTTTTTTATGCAGGCCTTGGATACCACGATTGTCAACACGGCGATTCCTGTGATGGCAATTCAGCTCAATGAAAATCCATTACAAATGCATGGGGTAATTGTTGCCTACGTCCTATCAGTTGCTGCTTTTATCCCATTAAGTGGTTGGTTGGCAGACCGCTTTGGTATCCGTAATACTTATCTTGCTGCTATGGTGATTTTTAGTCTGGCATCACTCGGTTGTGGCCTGTCTCAGACCTTAGATCAACTCTTGATTTGTCGTGTTATTCAAGGGATGGGCGGCGCATTATTGATGCCCGTTGGACGCTTGGCTTTACTTAAAATTATTCCACGTAGCCAATTTCTTTCAGCGATGAGCTTAATGAGTCTGGCTGGTCTCATAGGTCCTTTGATGGGGCCAACTTTGGGTGGATGGTTAGTCGAAGTTGCCACGTGGCACTGGATTTTCCTGATTAACCTCCCCATGGGTGTGCTTGGGGTAATCATGGCGCTTAAAGTCATGCCAAATCAAAAAGAACCAACCGTCAAATCCTTTGATCTCGGTGGATTTATCTTATTGATGATTGCTATGGTGGGTCTGTCTCTTGGGATTGAGAATATCGCTGCGCCACAATATTCTGGCTGGATCAGCATCACTCTACTGGTAATTGGATCTTTAGCAACGTTTGGCTATGCTTATCATGCACATAACCATCAGAATGCCTTGTTTCATGGACGATTGTTCCGCCATAAAATTTTTTCAATTGGCATTTTAGGCAATTTCTTTGCGCGTTTAGGTAGCAATGCAATTCCTTTTATTTTGCCATTGATGCTACAAGTCGCCTTTGGTTTTGAACCCTTTATCACAGGTTTAATGATGATTCCTTTGGTACTAGGATCATTATTCTCCAAACCGATTATTCGTCCAATTATTCAACGTGTCGGTTATCGTCGGTTTTTACTGACCAATACCGTATTAGTGGGTTTATGCATCGCCAGTTTTTCACTGATGACTGCAGACACACCGTTGTGGCTAAAAGTGTTGCATTTCTTTATCTTTGGGACGCTGAACTCTTTACAATTTGTCGGTATGAACACGCTGACATTAAAAGATTTACCGCAGCATGATGCTAGTAGTGGCAATAGTTTCTTGTCGATGATCATGATGCTGTCGATGAGTATCGGGGTCGCTCTGGCTGGAACATTGATCAACCTCTTTGGCCAGCATTATCCAACTGCCTCTGTGACCAGTGCTTTTCATGCAGCCCTCATTGCCTTAGGTTGTATTAATATCATTACTGCGATGGTATTTTGGCAGATTCCTAAAGAAGTTGCTGAATAAAATAATACTTTGCTGTGTGAGCCAAAATAGAGCCAAAGTGCAACAATCATTCTATAATTGATATTTCTACTTAGCTCATCGCGGGCTTATAACCTTAAAGACAATATGGCAAAGAAAGCTGCGAAACATCCACATGCTCAACACTATCCAACTTATGTCAGCATTACTTTAGCTGTCATATTGGGGGTACTGAGCTATTTCGGTTTGTTTTACCAGCAAAAAGCATCGGCACAAGACTATGCCATTCGTGGTTTTGATGTATCACATCATCAAGGTGAAATTAATTGGAAAAAGATCTCTCCGCTGCAATATCAATTTGTGTATATAAAGGCAACTGAAGGCGGCGATTTTAAAGATCGAAAATTTCAAGACAACTGGCTCAAAGCACGTGAGCAAGGTTTTCATGTTGGTGCATATCACTTCTATCGTTTATGCCGTGATGGCAAGGCACAAGCAGAAAATTTTATTGCGACTGTCCCGAACAAAGTGGATGCTCTCCCACCCGTCATTGATTTGGAATATGACAGCAACTGTATTAATACCTATACCAAAGAGCAGCTACTCAAAGAAATTCAGATCATGCATGATCAGTTGCATCAACATTATGGCAAACAGCCAATTTTCTATATTTCGAAGAGCTTTTATCATATCGTATTGATGGGCAGCTTTAATGACACACCATTGTGGGTACGTGATTACGAGGCTAAGCCCGAATTAAAAGACGGCCGAAAATGGTTATTTTGGCAACATAGCCAAACAGGAAAAATTGACGGTATTCCTAAAGCAGTCGACTTGAATGTTTACGCAGAGTCACCACAGCAGTGGCGTGTTTTTCTAGAAAAACAAGGCATCCTCGATGACAAATGAAATACGTAAAATCATTCACATCGACATGGATGCCTTTTTTGCTTCAGTCGAACTTCTAGATCGACCAGATCTTAAAGATCTGCCTGTGGTGATTTCTTCTCATCACCCTCGTGCAGTGATTGCCGCAGCGTCCTACCCTGCCCGTGTGTTTGGCTTACGTTCTGCCATGTCGATGGGGCAAGCCAAAAAACTATGCCCACAAGTAATTGTGATTGAACCCAACTTTGAAAAATACCGAAAAGTTTCAGCACAAATTCATCAAATTTTTCAGCAATATACATCCATCATTGAACCCTTGTCGTTAGATGAAGCCTATCTGGATGTGACAGAAAATCTAAAGAATATACCCAGTGCAACTGAAGTCGCGACACAAATTCGTGCAGATATTTTTGCAGCAACAGGGCTAACAGCTTCTGCAGGGGTGGCACCGAATAAATTTTTGGCCAAGATTGCCTCCGATTGGAACAAACCAAATGGTTTATTTGTAATTAAACCTCATCAAATCCAACATTTCATACAAGACTTGGCACTAAAGAAAATCCCTGGTGTTGGCAAAGTCACCTATGAAAAATTAAATCAATTAAACTTGCACACCTTAGGCGACCTACAAAAAATTGAAGAAAATGTACTCATTCATCATTTTGGTAAATACGGCAAACAACTGTACTTATATGCTCAAGGTATTGATCATCGTCCTGTCAAAGCAGAGCGGGAGCGGCAACAAATCTCGAAAGAAATTACCTTTGATGATGACTATACGCTCACTGAATGCAATCATGCTTGGCAACCTCTAACTGAACAGGTTTGGCGTAGTTTGGAAAGAAAACAACTGACAGCTCGTGGCGTTAACGTCAAACTGAAGCTCAAAAATTTCCAAACCCTACAACATAGTAAAAGTTTTAAATTGCCGCTTCGCTCTCAACAAGATTTAGAACAAGTGGTTTTACAACTACTCAATGAAATGCATATCGATCCAGACTTTCAGTTTCGTCTCGTTGGTGTTGGCGTTTATCAACTGCAAGCTCTACAACAAGAATCACAACTTTCCCTATGGTAATGTTGTTTTTTTACACAACAGTACGATTTTAGCTCAAATTTATGTTTGCTTTTTATGCAGTTTTCAGTACTCTAAGCAACGCAGTAACATTATCCATGTTATTCGCTTTGCTAAAGAAATCCTCACTTTTAGCATTTGCTCCTGTGGTTGGCGTGACGATCAAATCCGAATATTACAGGGCACTTTAGCTGTCTTCTCAAAAGCCTCTCATCTGTTCAGTTTTTCAAAACAATAATTTCCACGATAACTTTTTTCTTGTCTTGCCGCACGACTTTATTCAACAACCTAATTTAATGGAAATAGAAACTTTTTCAGCTTGATTTATACAAAATTACACTGTGCTCAGAATGCTTCAAGTACAATCCTATTGATACAGTTTTAATTAGGTAGTTTCACTATGTCTGTGCAACGATTGCATGTTACATCACGTTTTTGCGAAGTCGCAATTTCAGGAAATCTCGTTCATTTAGCAGGCCAACTGGCAGATGATACCAGCGTTGATGTGAGCGCACAGACTCAACAAACCTTAGACAATATTGATCGTTTACTGGCAGAAGCAGGCACAGATAAAACTCATATCTTGTCTGTATTGATTTTCTTGAAAGACATTGAAAAAGACTATGCAGCAATGAATGCGGTGTGGGACGCATGGATTGCTGAGGGACATCCCCCAGCACGTACCTGTGTTGAATCTAAACTCTATGCACCTGATGTTTTAGTCGAAATGACTGTCACGGCTGTACGACCTGACGCCCATTAAGATTTAGCCGCAAGCACATTATATTTCATCATCCGATCGGCATGAGGCATGGCAGTAAATGAACTGCTTGATGAAACCATAGGATCAAATAAGTCAGGTAACAAATCTTCTCGCAACTCTTGCTCAGTTGGAATACTGCTATAACGCAATACGCGATATCCAGCCAACTCTAACAAGCTGTCTTGATAATGTTTTAAATGCAGACGATTCACATAAGATTCGTCTGCAATCTCAATAATTGCCAAAACTTGTAGTTGTTGATCCAATACTACAAAATCAGCAACTAAGCCTTGATATTTGCGTCGTGTATGTGCAAATTTGGTCGTTAATAATGCATCAAAAGAAACATGTGCAAGCACAGTATGACGATGCAACACAGCTTGTAAACGCATCAAAGTAATTTGTTCAGCAATATTCAAGATACCGCGTCGCTTTAATGGACTGTCTTGACGCCGATTTTGATGTAAACGTCGAAGTGCAAGTGCTGTAATGAGCAGCAAACCAATAACGGTTATGAAATAATACATTTCTAACTAATCCCTTTAGATTTTTTATAATCATTTTTTGGCTTTATGCCAATTTTTTAATCAATAACAAACGATAGTAAACTTATTTCAACAGCGTAAACTTAAATTTTTTAATCGTTTTATACTAGGCGACCAAAGTCGTAAAAGCTTACCCTAGCTCTACTTATAATCAGCATACACTGAATATTCAAGTCAATATTGTCAGTATATGTTTCTATAAATTATAGTTTTGAAATTGAACTGCGACACAATTATCACTTTTTAATAAAAAGAGGACATCGTTTTGGATGTCCTCTTCTCTTCATTTGAGCACCGTAATTAACGATGCGCTTTTACTTTCGATTTTGGTTTACCCGAAAAAGGCCTTTTCTCACCAGTTTCACGTGGTGGCAAACCAGTGTGCTGAGTCAACACCTGTCCTTTTTGTGGACGTTTTTGACTAGAATTAGACTGTGGACGAGATGATTGACCACGTTTAGCAGAATCTCCAGCAACACTCGAGTTTTTCTTACGCGCAGACTTATATTCACCTTCAGCCGTGCCTTGTGGCTGATAGGTTGGAATCAAATGTTGTTTCGAATTACCAATTAAATCCGAACGACCCATTTCTTTCAATGCTTCACGTAATAACGGCCAGTTATTTGGATCATGGTAACGCAAGAAGGCTTTATGCAAACGACGACGTTTTTCACCTTTCACGATATCAACGTTTTCGGTATAACGCGCCACTTTAGACAATGGATTCTTGCCTGAATAATACATGGTGGTCGCAGTTGCCATTGGCGATGGATAGAAGGTTTGTACCTGATCGGCACGGAAACCATTCTTTTTCAGCCAAATCGCCAAGTTCATCATATCGTAATCCGTTGTACCGGGATGCGCAGCGATGAAGTAAGGAATTAAATATTGTTCCTTCCCTGCTTCCTTACTAAAACGCTCAAACATTTGCTTAAAGCGGTCATAAGTGCCGATCCCTGGTTTCATCATCTTCGATAATGGACCATGTTCGGTATGCTCAGGTGCAATTTTTAGATAACCACCAACATGATGCTGTACCAACTCTTTGACATATTCAGGGTTTAACACAGCAAGGTCATAACGAAGACCTGAACCGATCAAAATCTTCTTCACACCTTTGATTTCACGTGCTTTACGATAAAGCTGAACCAATGGCGCATGATCAGTATGTAAGTTTTGACAAACACCTGGATAAACACAAGACGGTTTACGGCAATTCTTCTCGATTTCAGGGTCGTTACAGTGCAAACGATACATGTTTGCTGTTGGACCACCTAAGTCTGAGATAATGCCTGTAAATTGAGGTGCAGTATCACGGATCTTTTCAATTTCACGCAGAATTGATTCTTCAGAACGGTTTTGAATAATACGCCCTTCATGTTCCGTGATCGAACAGAAAGTACAACCACCAAAACAACCACGCATGATATTCACAGAGAATTTGATCATATCAAATGCAGGGAAACGCGCATTGCCATAAGCTGGATGCGGTAAACGTGCATAAGGTAAATCAAAGACATAATCCATTTCTTCCGTTGTTAACGGAATTGGTGGTGGATTAATCCAAACATCACGTTCACCATGACGTTGTACCAATGCACGAGCATTTCCCGGATTGGTTTCCAGATGCAAAATACGGTTGGCATGCGCATAAAGCACTTGATCATTGGCTACTTCTTCAAAAGAAGGCAAACGAATCACAGCGAGTTCACGTGGCGGTAATTTATGTTTAATCGCTTTGGATGGTGCTGGTTTTAACTGTACGATCTGCGTATCTGGATCAAGTTGATCACCTTCACGAACGATTGGATTGGTCACAATTTCTTTTTGGAAGTTTTGATATTGTGCGAGTGAGTTGCCTTTTTCTTTTTCAACTTCACAGCCATCAATATCTTCAGTCATGACATAAGGATTGATAATTGGATCAACACGACCAATGCTATCCACGTCATTACTTGCGATTTCAACGAATTGTGCTTTTGATGCTTTATTGTGTTTATTAATAATAAATGCAGTACCACGAACATCGGTAATTTCGTGGATTTTTTCACCCCTAGCTAAACGGTGCATCACATCAATAATGGCACGCTCACCATTACCATACATTAATAAATCGGCTTTAGAGTCCATCAAGATTGAGCGGCGAACTTTGTCTGACCAATAATCATAATGAGCAATACGACGTAGGCTACCTTCAATCCCACCAAGCAAGACAGGCACATCTGGGAAAGCCTCACGGCAACGCTGACAATATACTGTTGCTGCGCGGTCAGGACGTTTATTCGGTTCATTATTTGGCGAATACGCATCATCCGAACGGATTTTACGATCTGCCGTATAACGGTTAATCATCGAATCCATATTGCCTGCGGTTACACCCCATGCAATAGTCGGTTTCCCTAAAACACGAAAACTTTCGACATTGGTCCAATCGGGTTGAGCAATGATCCCCACACGGAAACCCTGTGCCTCAAGCACACGACCAATCACGCCGGATACAAATGAAGGATGATCAATATAAGCATCGCCACAAACTAAAATAAAGTCACAGGCATCCCAGCCGAGTAAGTCCATTTCTTCTCGTGACATCGGTAAAAATGGTGCAGGTTCAAAACACGACGCCCAATATTTGTCGTAATCAAACAGCGCTTTTGGCGCAGTTTGCTTGGTATAGGCAGTAGACATGGCTTGCGAATCTCGGCTAGCTGAAATGCTGGGATAGCATCAAAGATGAAAGCCGATCATTTTAACATGAATTTCATTCATTTTTATAGATTAAAAAATAAACAAAAGCATTTCCTCAAAAAGAATTTGTAACTATTCGAGGAAATACACATATAAAGCGTTGATAATTATTCGTCTTCGTTCAAGAAACCTTCCTTAATTTCTACAGGTAAGTCTTGATGCCACCATACGTAAATAGAAGCTTTAATTTCTTCATCTTCATCAGGGTCATTATAAGGTTCATCATCTTCACGAATAAGTTCATCACCATCAAATTTGAACCAAAACTCCCATGGATCATCATCTCCACAACCCCAAGCTTGTGCATGAATATCAGGTAATAAGCCTTTCAAAAATAATAGAATATTCTCAATATTTTCATCGCCATTTGAGCCATGTGTAAATTCTAAAACAGCATAACCCGCAATATAATCTAAGTGCTCTGGATCTAAATCGTATTGAATTGAATCAATCTGATCTAATAAAGCTTGCGTTAGTTCCGTACCGTAAGCATTAATCTCTAGCGCAGCTTCTAGAAACTTTTCTGCGCTCCCTGCATGATCTTTAAATAATGATTCTAATAGCCCCATCACTTTGGTATCAGGATGCTTATAGTAAACGCGACTGTGCAGTTCCATCTTATTTTCCCCAATTTTAATATCAAAATTGTGCCAACATGACACAGGTTTAACTTACTAAATTTCAAAGACTTTTATCAAGTTGGTGCGACTATAGTTGTCGTTTTATTTTCATTTATATTGATTTATTCCGTACATAACAAGATCGAGATCACGTAACAACAAAATTATTGTATGTGTGGATGACTGTGAAATTACAATCATCCATGCAATAGTGTTTTTAAAACTTGGCGCGTAAGGTTAGCTTCATATTTCTTGGCTCACCATACCGATTTGAGCCAGTCGTTAAATATGAATAATATTTCTTATCCAAGACATTATTGGCATTAACAGCAATTGTAATATTTTCACTTAATGGATAACTTGCCATCAGATTAACTAATGCATAACCTTCCTGTTTTGCTGACTTAGAACCGTAACGACCCACTAACCATTCACTTTGATAATTTACCCCACCACCCACGGTTAAGTTGTTGGCTAGTTTATAAGTCGCAAATAAACGAGCAATATGTTCAGGTGTGGTTTCATTAAAAGTTTGACCTTGCTTGGTCAGATCTTTTTTATATTCTGTTGTATTGTAAGTATAACCTGCTGACAGATTTAAATGCGGTAACACCTCCCCACGTAATTCCGTTTCAACCCCCTCGCTAATCACTTCTCCAGCAGAAACATTACAGTATCCCTCTCCACCATTAAAAGCACATTGCCCTTTGCTGCTCTGATCTTGGATGGATCGATTAATTTGATTGGTTCTAAAAGCCGCCACTGATGCAATCAGTTTATCGTCATTAAAGCTCCCTTTTACCCCAATTTCGTAGACATTGCCTTGAACGGGATCAAGCAATTTTTCATGACGATCTTTGACATTCTGTACTACAAAGGTATCCGTGAAACTCGCATACCCCGTATAAGTATCATTAAAATCATAAGTTACACCGACATAAGGTGTCCAAATATTATCTTTCTTATAATGAACAGCACGACTGTCAACAAACTTACCAGAGACATTACTTTGATATTTTGAATCATATTTAAAATTACTTTCTCGTACACCTGTAATCAATTTTAATGAATCAGCTAAGTTCCAACGAGTGGTCAGATAAAGACCCATTTGTTCAGTTTTTAAATAAGAACGACCACCATCTTGATCATATCGTGGTGCAGCATAAGGCAAAGCGTAAGGATTAAAATTAAACACATTGATCTGCATTTGATCAACACCAGTAGGTTTGGTGCTGAGCTGTCTATCCCATAATGATCCATCCGCCATCATGGTATCCCAACTGGTCCATTGTCCAGGGGTATTATTTTTCTGATGATTTATCCCTGCAACTAGCTCATGCTCACGTCCCAACAGGTTAAATGTTCCTTTGGTAAAAAGATCAAATACATCGAGTTGTTGATTATAACGATAGCCATATTTGTTGATGGTTGCATTTGAATTAGTTTTATCAATTGAGCCTGATGAAGCAAAGGCAAGACTAGTAAAAGCCATATCCATATCAATATCAGCTCTTAAATAACTTCCCTTTAGCATCCACCCATTCTCAAACTGATGAGTTAAATCAATAAATGCTTGGCTATTCTTTTTATCCCAAAAATCTCGATAATCACAGCCACAATTATCTCGATCTAAGCCAATATCAGAACCATCTGAATAGCGAGGCAAACTATTTACTGGCACTGCATGTTCTTTTTGTTGCGAATAACCCAAATTAAGTAAGGTATTTTTTGTCAGATCAGCACTAATAATCCCGTAAAGTAAATTAGTATCCCGTGTGACTGCCTTCATCCAAGAATCACCGTCTTGATAAGCTAAAACCAGTCGCCCTCTTACACTTCCTGATTCATTTAAGCGGTTAGATACATCAACTTCACCACGAACTGTATTCCATGAACCATAGCTCACAGCACCACTAGCATGAAAGTCAGCGGTTGGCTTTTTACGAATCAAATTAACTGTACCTGATGGTTCTCCTGAGCCTTGTAATAGTCCTGCTGCTCCACGTAAAACCTCGACGCTCTCTAGCATTGCCATATCTGGTTTTGAGGAGGCAACATTTGTTGCATTTACCGCAACACCATCATATTGCATCAAGTTGGAATTCCACCCATCTCCCATATTGAAACCACGTATTGAGAAATTGGTTCGCTCGGTGTTGTCCCCCGTTAAAATAATCCCCGTGGTATTTAATAAAGCTTCGCCTAAATTCGTTGCTCCCATATCTTCGATTTGTTTTTGTGTAATCACGGAGACTGACTGTGGCGTTTCTTTAATATTCAAATTGAGCTTGGTCGAGGTACTGGCATTTTTCTTAGTGTAATTATTCTCTAATGACTCATCTGCTGTTACGACAATCGTAGGCAAAACCTCTGTTTGAGCTGTGATTACTTCTGTTGCAGCATGTGCTGCCCCAAACCAGCAGCTACAGACAGCAAGATAAAGTGCACTTCTAGGGAAAATACCAAATTGAGAAATAGGATAATGCATGAGACCCTCTGATTAAAATGAGAATCATTATCCATACATTTTACATTTAAACAATATTAATGATCATTTTTTATTCATTATTTTCTACTTAAGCATATCAATGCTTTCAATAAAGACTCTATCAAATTCTATTCATGAATGACCATGATACTCAGAAAAGGGGGAATCTACAGCAAAATGAAATACTTCTGTTTTTATTCAGGCATCCCGTGACTTCAACCGTAATGCAAGGACCAGCCCCGAAGCCAATACAATACCTACACCCAAATTAATTCCTATCCAACCAAATTTTTCCCAAATCAAACCACCACTGCTACCAAGCAAACTTGAACCAACGTAATAGCAGAATAAATACAAGGACGAGGCCACCGCACGATATTGCACCGCTTGCACAGAAACCCAACTGCTGGCTGTTGAATGTGCTGCGAAAAAGGAAAAAGTGAAAATCGTTAAACCGAGTAAAACCGCCCATAGCGATGGAATGAGCGTGATGAATAGTCCCAATATCATACTCAATAACAAGCAAGGCAACACCTTATCACGTCCATATTTAAAGCCCCATTGTGCTGCTTTAGGTGAACTATAAATACCTGCTAGATAAGCAATTGAGATCACACCAATCCATGTTTGTGATAAATGAAATGGCGCTTCTAATAAATGATAGCTAATGTAATTAAATACCGTCACTAAGCAGCCCATTAAGATAAAGCCCTGAGCAAATAAAATCCGTAATTTTGGATCTTTAAGGTTCTGTTCAAATGCAGCTTTAAAACGGGAAAATCGAAATGGATAAGGTTGAAAATGTTGAGACTTTGGTAATAACAAATAAAATAAACAAGCGATGACCAGATTCAAAAATCCAATGATATAAGTAGCCGATTGCCAAGAAATAAAGTCAACTAAAACACCTGCGATCAAACGCCCACCCATCCCACCAATGGCGGTGCCTGAGATATACAATCCCATAGCAAAACCAATATCTTGCTGGGCAATCTCTTCCCCGATATACGTCATCGCAACCGCAGCAACGCCACTCACCGCCAAACCAATAAAAATACGGGTGGTCAAAAAGACTTCCCAAATCGGAAATGAGGCACTGATGAGCAAGAGAAGAGAAACCAAAAACAAAGCAAAAACCATAATGGGTTTTCGCCCAAAGCGATCAGAGATAAAACCCGTAAACAATAAACCTATGGCCAAAGCCACGGTAGAAAAAGAAAGTGGGAAACTACTATGTGTAGGTGAAACCTGAAAGAATTTTGCAAAAATCGGCATCATCGGTTGTACGCAGTACAAAGATGAGAATGAGGCAAAGCCTGCAAAGAACAATGACCATAAAATTGCAGTAAATGATTTAGACCCATACTCAATATGAGCAGACAGTGCTTCAGGCTTAGACATCGTGACTCCTTGACTGGAAACAGTATACGCCTATCCTGAAGCGATTGAAAAACGCTAAACAATGCTCTTGTTTTATTATTTATACAACAGAATCTCTATTGATCTTCAACCTCATAATTTCTAACATCGGACCAACTTTTGGCACGTGGATGAATTACTTTGGTTGTTTTTAACACGACGACTCTTTTTACACTCAAAAATTACTTTTTGATTCCATTCAAATTGATCATATTTTTATCCATTGTGAGTTTAACCGCATGTAGTAGTTTAAATGCCCCAAAACTATCCAAAGGTATCCAGCAAGCTTATTCTGTTTCTCCGACCACAGCTGATCGACTCTCTCCCATTATTCTCCAAAGTGCTAAACAACACGACGTTCCTCCCCTCTTAGTGGCAGCGGTGATTCGTCAAGAGTCCAGTTATCGCTCAAATGCACGCTCACCAACAGGAGCACTTGGGCTCATGCAAATCATCCCAAGTCATTGGAGACAAGATTGTCCTGGTGATTTATACAATGAATATATTAATATCAATTGTGGTACACATGTCCTTGCAACCTATTACAAATCCGCAGGCAGTTGGCACAAAGCATTGGGTTATTACTATGTAGGCCCGACGGGGTATCAACGTAGTTTTAGCAATCGGCACAAAGCCAGAAAATATGCCCGCTCCGTTGAACGGCATAAAAAAGAGCTCAAAAGAGCGCTGTAATCTATAAAAAACCATGCTGATCAAGCATGGTTTTTGGTTCTAAAAGATATTAAGATTCTTCAAACATCCCTTCGAACAAGACTGAAGATAAATAGCGCTCACCACTATCAGGTAAGATCACCACAATGGTCTTGCCAGCATTTTCAGGACGTTCAGCAATTTTTGCTGCTGCTGCTAATGCTGCACCACTTGAAATACCCACCAAAATTCCTTCCTGAGTTGCACATTTTCTTGCCCACTCAATTGCATCGGCACTATTTACAGGCACAACCTCATCGACCAAATCTAAATCTAAATTTTTAGGAATAAAATTGGCGCCGATCCCTTGAATTTTGTGTGGTGCAGGGCTGATACTCTCACCATTCCGAGTCTGGGTAATAATTGGAGATTCAGCAGGCTCAACAGCGACTGAATATAATGGCTTGTTCTGAACTTGCTCAAAATAGCGAGAAATTCCTGTAATCGTTCCACCCGTCCCCACACCAGCGACTAAGATATCGACTTGACCATTGGTTGCCTGCCAAATCTCAGGGCCAGTGGTATCCACATGAATTTGAGGATTAGCTGGATTTTCAAATTGTTGTGGTAAAAAATATTGCTGAGGATTTTCAGTGGCTAAACGTACTGCCTCATCTACCGCACCCTTCATACCTTTCGCAGGATCAGTCAAAACGAGATTTGCACCCAATGCCTTTAATACTTTTCTACGCTCCAAACTCATACTTGATGGCATTGTTAAAGTAATTGGATAGCCTTTTGCTGCTGCAACGAATGCTAACGCAATCCCAGTATTACCACTGGTTGGCTCAACAATATGCATACCAGCTTTAAGTACGCCACGTTTCTCTGCATCAGCAATCAATGCCGCACCAATACGACACTTTACTGAAAATGCAGGATTACGACTTTCAATTTTTGCCAGTACAGTTGCACCTGTTTGAATAGCACGGTTAATGCGTACTAAAGGCGTGTTACCGATTGCTTCGGCATTATTTGAATACACTGCGATACCAAGATTGGCTGGTGTCGGAAATTGTTGATCAGTTGACATGTTATTTCCTTATTAGATTTGGAATGATTCTCAATCATTATAGGCTTGTCAGCAAATGAAGAAAGCTTAAAGCAACTGCTTTTACGAAAAACTATCCTTTTAGAACATGAAAGCTTAGGGTTCATAATAAAAACTCATGATTGCTGAGACAATAGCTCCCACAAAGCATTCAATTTTAAATGTCTCAAATCCTAATAAATAAAAAACCCCGATTAGTAACATTGCCGATACTAAGCCTGACATCACAGGTGCAGCCCTTCGGTTCGCGTAATGGATAGAATGCCGACGAACAATTGCATTTTTGCGTTGTTTATTTGGAATATAGTATTGACTAAATACAGGCAGCCTAACAATAAATGATATAAAAATAATTCCAAGAATCAACGCGATACCAACACCTAACCACTGAAAAGATTCGCCTCGCAAATAAGCATATCCCACCACGATGCAGCAACTCATCACTGCATAAAAGACATAAGTCGAATAGTACTTTCGATTCATTTTTACTTCTCAGACTTATATATCAAGTACGATCATGCTTGAGTAGCCTCTAACTCCTCATTAACCAACACTTGCTCATTGTCCCCCAATAAAATTGCGACACGACTACAATGAATCACCAAATGCTCTAACCACCGCTGTGCTGCCAGTTGTTCTAATGTATAAGCGGCTGACACCATTCTTGACGAAGATTCTTCAATTATTTTTTGTCGAACTAGATCTTGATGAGCCTGCATTTCTGAGGAAAAATTAGCCAACTCATCGACCAAAGCGTTAGGAATTCGGGTAAAAGGTTCATTCAGCAAATAAGGAATAAATTGCTCAAGAATCACGGCAAAACGATTGGCTAATTCCTCAATATTCCTCTGATTTTGAATACTTTCTATATGAGCCACACTACTTAAATCATTTTTAAGCACCCGTACATATACAACTAATCTCAGCAAAATCAATAATCGATGTTGATCTGCTATAGATTGTGGGGCAGACATTTTATCAAGATAGTTCTCAATCTTGCCTAACGTATAGTCAAATTCATCAGTTTTAACTAATTCAGCCACCATTTGCCCACGAATACAACGCACAAAGATTCCATACATATCCGAGATTGACCTTAACAAAGCACGTTCAACGGCTGCAATTGCAAGTGCTGGAACACTATAAAGCGACTCATCTAAATATCGTGTAGTGGCATGCTCTTTTTCTGGAAGTAAACGAATAATCAATTGTTCAAATTTAGCCAAGAAAGGCATGAAAATACATGCCCCTAATAAACTAAAAGTGGTATGAAATGCGGCCACCAACAATACAGGGCCCAATTGCTGAACACTTTCAAAATGTTGATATGCCCAAATAAAGGCAGGCGATAATAAAATAAAAGCAAATACAGCAGTCACAACATTAAAAATCACATGAACAGCAGCAGTTCTCTTTGCGCTTGTTGTACCACCAATTGCAGCCAATACAGCTGTGGCAACCGTCCCAATATTCTGCCCGATCACCAAAACTAATGTCTGTTCCAGATTTATCGTTTGAGTAGACAATGCAGCTAATGTCGTTGTAATCGCAGCACTCGAAGACTGTAATAAGATGGTCATTAACACACCGATGAGCAGTAAAATAAGCTTCATCATCAAGCTTGGTTCTGACCACCGTGATAAATCGATGAGTAATGCCAATCCACTCATGGCATCTTGTAGAAATTGAATCCCTAAGAACAGCAATCCGAAACCAGCTAGAGTTAGACCAATAAAAGCAATCTTTTCTTTACCGAATAAATTAAGTAACGCCCCAACACCAACAAGCGGTAAAGCAAAACTCGCAATTGAAAACTTTAAGCCTAATAGTGCAACCATCCAGCCTGTACTTGTGGTCCCAATATTTGCACCAATAATCACACCTATTGCATGACTAAAACTTAAGATACCCGCACTGACAAAGCCAATGGTTGCTAGTGTCGTTGCTGTAGAAGACTGGACCACAACTGTTAGACCAATCCCTGATAAAACAGCTTTCGTCGGTGAGTTGGTAAATCGAACCAGCCATTGTCGTAATGCTTCACCCGCAATTGCTTTTAAGCTATCTGTCATCAAAGACATGCCCAAAAGAAATAAACCAATTCCACCTACTAATTGAACAATGACATTGAGCACAAAAACGTCCTTTTTATAATTTTCAGATTAAAAACTTAGACTGACTTAGGATTAACTTCGCTTGTTCTATTTAAATATTTATATTTGATTTAGGTATGACAATAAAGTGTTTTTAATACAATTTATTAGCATCACTATAAAAATTGCTAAGCGCTTATTTCCTTTTTCTCGTTG
>NZ_GG665965.1:22517-27633 GCF_000156555.1 Acinetobacter sp. ATCC 27244 | reverse complement strand
TTCAATAAGAAGTACTAAAATTAACTTCAGAATCTTTTCTATTTAGAATATTTAGATAAGAAAGGATAACCACTTCCTTTTTGATCATCTTAATCAAATTAAGATGTTTAAAACTCTCTTTTTCATGCCTAATCCTGCATAAAACTAACAGCTTTTATCTGTTTGCTATTTAATAATAAAAATCATATTTCAAATCATCAGATGACACATGATGAATGACCAAATACTCATCTCACTTTTTCTAAAACTTATTGCTAAAGAAGGCTTCTTTGCTACGGCAATAGATGGCATCACTTTGATGCGTGTAGATCACAACACACCACCATTAGCCGTATTGCAAGAACCGACCTTAGTTTTTGTTTTACAAGGCAGTAAACGTGGTTATATCGGAACTGAAACCTATGCATTTCAGCAAGGTGAATGCCTTATCGTCTCTGTGTCTATGCCATTTGATTGTGATACGGTAGCGAGTCCTGAATTGCCTATGATTGCGATGATCATGAAACTAGAGGCAGATACGGTAAATGAGTTATTAGCAAAAACATATTTAGAAAATGATAAATTTAAACCACTCACCACTGGCATGAGTGTAATTCAATATGATGAAACCATTTCGAATGTATTGATACGATTATTAAAAACTTTAAGTTCTGAACAAGACAGCTTGATTTTAGGTGAACAAATTAAACGAGAGTTATTGTATCGAGTTATTCAACATTCGGGTGCAGATGCTTTAACAGGATTAGTGGTTCAAGGCAATTTACGACAGATTTATAAGATTTGTGAATATATTCAACATCATTTTACAGAGAAATTAACAGTGGAAATGCTTGCTGAGCAAGCCAATATGAGTATTTCTGCGTTTCATAAAGCATTCAAACAAGTCACATTACATTCTCCTTTGCAGTATCTCAAAGTTACGCGGTTGCATAAGGCAAAACAAATGTTGCAAAACGAAAACCAAAGCGTTGCTCAAGCAGCTTATGCTGTTGGTTATCAAAGCTCATCTCAATTTAGTCGAGAGTTTAAAAAGCAGTTTGGTTTTTCTCCTAATCAAACTGAAGTAAATATAGATAAGGAATGAGTAAATCATGAATCAAAATAGTAGCGAACAAATGAAATATATCGAAATTACTCAAGCTGGCGGTCCTGAAGTTCTAAAAGTTATACAAGGTAAGAAACCTGAGATTAAAGAAGATGAAGTACTAATTGAAGTCTATGCCACAGGCATCAATCGCCCTGATATTTTGCAAAGACAAGGGTTGTATCCGATGCCGAAAGGTGTAACGCAAATTCCAGGCTTGGAAGTTGCTGGCATCATTTCTCAAATCGGTTCAAAAGTAGAAAAATTTAAAGTCGGTGATAAGGTCTGTGCGCTGACCAACGGCGGAGGATATGCAGAATACTGTGCTGTACCTGCAAATCAAACCTTATCGATTCCCAAAAATTTGAGCTTTATTGAAGCAGCAGCTATTCCAGAAACTTATTTCACAGTATGGGCAAATCTATTTCAGATCGGACAGTTAAAAAAGAAAGAAACCGTGTTAATTCATGGAGGAGCTAGTGGAATTGGTTCTACAGCGTTGAGCTTATGTCATGCGATGGGTATTCAAACTTTTTCCACAGTGGGAAGTGAAGAAAAAGTAGAAAAATTAAGCTCGATTTCGACAGTTATTAATTATCAGAAGCAAGATTTTGAACAAGAAATCTTATCACGCACAGATCAGCAAGGTGTTGATGTGATCTTAGATATTATCGGTGCTGCTTACTTTAATCAGAATCTGAGATTGCTAAAAAGAGATGGGCGACTGGTAATTATCGGATTTATGGGTGGTCGCAAAGTAGATGGCTTTGATATTCAAGAACTCATGCTCAAACGCGCTGTGGTGACTGGCTCAACGATGCGTGCTCGAACCAATGATGAAAAAGCAAAAATTACCCAAGAATTGGAGCAGTTGGTTTGGCCACTAATCGAAACAGGTCAATGTAAACCGATTATTTATAAGACTTTTGCTTTTGAAGAGGTTGCTGCAGCACACCAATGTCTGGAAAGCAGTGAACATATTGGAAAAGTGGTACTCGAAATTAAATCGTAATTGTGCCTAATCATATCCATTCTATGCCTATTTATACATCAAGCTTGAGAATGATCACTTGGAAAAGCAATATGTAAATCAAACATATCCTACGAGGAATTTGAACATGACAACAAATACAGATGATCGTAACCCAACCCCAGATTTAGCCGAAGATAATGCATTTTTTCCATCACCTTATTCTCTAAGTCAATATACGGCTCCTAAAACTGACTATGACGGAACTACATACCCAAATCCATATCAGGGCGATAAAAAGATCCTCATGATTGCAACGGATGAACGCTATATCTTGATGCAAAATGAGAAGTTCTTTTCTACAGGAAATCATCCAGTAGAAATGTTGTTACCGATGTTCCATTTGGATAATGCTGGTTTTGCCTTTGACGTTGCAACACTTTCAGGTAATCCAGTAAAACTTGAAATGTGGGCAATGCCAAAAGAAGAGCAAGTGGTTTTGGATACCTATCACAAGTACGAGAAACAACTTAAATCACCACTAAAATTGGCAGATATTTTAGATCAGGCTTTAAGCGCTGACTCACCATATGCTGGTATTTTCATTCCAGGTGGGCATGGGGTTTTGGCTAAAATTCCTGAGAGTAAAGAAGTTAAGGCTTTATTAAAATGGGCAGTGGATAATGACAAATATGTTATTACTTTATGTCATGGCCCAGCTTCTTTATTGGCAGCTGCTGTAGATGAAAATCCAAATGACTACATTTTTAAAGGCTATCAAGTCTGTGTTTTTCCAGATTCATTAGATAAAGGTGCCAATATTGATATTGGATATATGCCAGGACAATTGCCGTGGCTCGTCGGCGAAAATCTTGAAAAACTTGGCGTAGAAATCCTAAATAAAGGGATCACAGGACAAGTGCATAAGGATAGAAAACTGTTAACGGGTGATAGTCCATTGGCTTCTAATAATTTGGGTAAACTTGCTGCTGAAACTTTATTAGCTGATCCAAGCCTTAACGCATAAGTTATTTTATAAGTTCAAAGCCCAATTCAATATTGGGCTTTTTCTTGAGCAAAATTTAAAACCTGTAAGCTAGCTGACAAATCGTGTCCGCAATATTGATTATGTTAGAAAAGTAGCAATAGACAATCAGAGATTTAGAGATCATCAATGAAAATATGTATTTATGGTGCAGGTAGTATTGGATGCTATCTTGGTGGTAGGCTCGTTGCTGCTGGCTATGACATAGATTTTATTGTTCGTCCTAGAGTTCAGCAAGAACTTCAAACTTACGGTTTAACTGTTTCAGATTACACAGGATTCAAGCAAACCATTTCTGCAAATCAATTACAAATCAGCATTGATCCCAATACAGCAGCTCATGCAGATATTGTCTTGGTTTGCGTAAAATCAGCATCTACTGAACAAGTAGCCCTTGAATTAAAAGATATTTTAAAGAAAAAGACCATTATTATTAGTTTTCAAAATGGCTTAAGTAATGTCTGGATTTTAAAACGAATTTTAACAGACCACACTATACTCGAAGGAATGGTACCTTTTAATGTCGCAGCTTTGGGGAATGGTCGATTCCACCAAGGAACAAATGGTGCTTTGTATGTCAAAAGCCATGAGCAATTAGTTGAACTCGTGCGTGCATTTAAAAAATCAAAGCTAGAAATTCAGCTAGAACAAGATATGCAAGCTGTGCAATGGGCAAAATTATTATTGAACTTAAATAATTCAATCAATGCACTATCCCAACTTCCACTGAAACAAGAATTATCTATTCGAGAATATCGTCAGTGTTTGGCACTTGCTCAATTAGAAACATTAAATCTATTAAAAATAGCCAAAATCAAACCAGCAAAACTGCCCCCAATTCCAGCACAATTTATTCCTAAAATTTTAAAATTACCCAATCCTATTTTTAAGATTGTGAGTAAGAAAATGCTCGCGATTGATCCACTTGCACGTTCTTCGATGGCTGATGATTTAATGGCTGGAAGAAAAACTGAAATCGATTGGATCAATGGTGAAGTTGTTAATTTAGCGAGCCAATTGAATTTGACAGCACCAATTAACCAGAAATTAATTGAGCTGGTAAAACAAGCAGAATCAGAGCCGAAAGCATGGTCTGGATCAAAACTTAAAGCACAGCTAATGCAATTCTGATTCGATTCTCCATAAAAAAAGCGTATAGCATCGCTATACGCTTTTCGATAAGAAATTTAGATTAGACTGCTTTTGTTGTCTCTTGTGGTCCGAATCTTGTTACCCAAATTCCAAAAATCGTCGCAAAAATGTACATGAAGATCGAATATACAGCAGCAGGCATTGCGATGGTGGTACTTGCCATAACTGTTAGTGCGATCGTCATCGCTAGCGTACTATTATGAATACCGATTTCAAATGCACATGCACGTGCTTGATATGAACTGATACCAAACATTCGTGGTACGAAATAACCAACCATTAAACTAATTGCGCAGAAAAGTGCGGTAGCCAAGCCAATTTGCCCAATGTAATTCATCAGGTTCTCGCGCTCAGTAATAATTGCACCTAGAATAATGATTACGAGAAAGATCACAGCAAAAATACGTACTGGACGGTTAAGCTTTTCAGCAAAATGAGGTGCATAATGACGAATTAACATCCCGATACCAACAGGCACCAAAATAATTAAAAACACCTGCATCACTTTTGAAAACTGCAAACCAACTTGCTGACCTTCATTCATAAAATGAAGAATAGAAAAGTTGACAATAAAAGGAAGGAATACGGCTGCTAGCACAGCATTAATCGCTGTTAAACTAATATTGAGCGCAATGTCACCCTTATATAAATAGCTAAATAAGTTTGCAGTTGTTCCTCCAGGGGAGGCTGCGAGTAGCATTAAACCAACAGCTAACAATGGTGGTAAGGCTAAAATTTTACAGATTAAAAAAGCAATCCCAACCAATAGAAACAACTGACAGAATAAAGCGATAAAGACAACTTTTGGATGCTTACTAATCCTAGCAAAATCTTTTAATGTTAATTCTAAACCAAGCCCCGCCAT
>NZ_GG665965.1:18220-21746 GCF_000156555.1 Acinetobacter sp. ATCC 27244 | reverse complement strand
CCATAACTATTGCTAAGGCAATCGGTAAAAAAAGTGTAATCAACCCTGAATCCATATTTGTTTCTTCCGTTTAATAAATATTATTTTGTATGAGTAGATGTTGTTTCATCGTGTCAGATAAGAAATCGAATCCTTTGATTTCTTATGGCTCTTGGGAAAGCAGACACGACGAAAACAACATATCTCAAAAACCAATACGATATGCATGTGAATTTAGTTATTTTTACTAAATCTTTTCACTTATTAATACTACGCATTTTTCTATCGGACTTTGTCTACTTTACGACAAATTTATAAAAATTTAATCCACTACATTTAGATTTGGCGTTCATATAAGAGGTTTGGTTACATTTCTACAACCATAAATAATGCGTACAGTTCTGTATGTGATTATGAGTGCTTGTGCTTCCTGAAAGAGTAGTAACCACTAAGTATTCTAATCAAAAATAATAAAAAAAATTGTTTTATAACATATGGATATATTGGTTTTAAACGAAGAAATTTACATGGATTTAATTTGGTAAATAATTATCGTTTTCATATAAATTCATCAAAAGTAATTGGCTTAAATGCACAAGTGTATTGAAATTCTGGTCAATGACAGCAAATTACATCGAGATTGATAATTCCCGCCAATTTGATGCCTATAACCATTTATTCTGCTTGAATAAGTGAAAGTTGTAGAAATCTTT
Source organism: Acinetobacter sp. ATCC 27244 (assembly GCF_000156555.1). Lineage (NCBI taxonomy): Bacteria > Pseudomonadati > Pseudomonadota > Gammaproteobacteria > Moraxellales > Moraxellaceae > Acinetobacter > Acinetobacter sp. ATCC 27244. The sequence continues at coordinate 21,054 of NZ_GG665965.1, read as the reverse complement.
AGAACGAAATAAAAGAATTTATATTACAAAATGCGGAATAAAATATGGAAACTATAGCGCGTGTAGAAGTAGAACCAGAAGTTAAAGTCCATAAGAAACAAAAAATCACCTGGATCGTATTTTCACTACTTTCGCTATTTCTATTGATTGGGGTGATGTACTACTTTTTTATATTTCGATTCTATCAATCTACAGATAACGCCTATGTTCAAGCTGATCTCACTTGGGTAATACCAAAAGTCACAGGTGAAGTGGTTGAGTTGGTTATTAATGACAACCAATTTGTCAAAAAAGGTGAGACGTTAGCAGTACTAGATCAACGTGATTATCAAGCGAGACTTAATCAAGCAAAATCATTAGTTACATTAAAAGAAGCGGCACTGGCCGTTCAAGAACAAAATGAAAAATCAGCACAATCTTCAATTCACGAAGCAAATAGTGGTGTGCTTGCTGCTCAAGCAGATTTATCACGTCTAAAAAAAGATTTTCTACGTTATCAAGATTTATTAAAGGATGGCGTGATTACGCGACAAAATTTTGAAAATATTCAATCCCAATATTTATCGGCACAGGCTCAACTTAGTCGTGCATTAGCAGGTGTAAATGCAGCAGAAGCTCAGTTTGGTAGTTTAAAAGCGAGTCGCGCACAATTACTGGCTGATATTCAAAATGCAAAGGCGAGTTTAGACCTTTATCAAATAGATTTAGCATCAGCAAGGATTATAAGTCCTGTAACTGGCAAAGTAGGTAGTTTGGCAATACAAAAGGGCTCTCGTGTAAGTCCACAAACTCGCTTAATGGCGATTATTCCTGATAATAGTTTATATGTACAAGCAAACTTTAAAGAAACACAAATCCAAAAAATGCATATCGGGCAAACGGTTTCCTTAAAGTTAGATGCTTATCCAAGCCTAACTTATACAGGAAAAATTGAAAGCTTTTCTCCTGCATCAGGAGCAACCTTTTCGCTTATGCCCCCCGACAATGCAACAGGGAACTTTAATAAAGTTGTTCAACGAATTCCTGTTCGAATTGCAATTGATCCAAGTCCCCATATTGAGCTTATCAAGCCCGGTATGTCTGTTAAAGCCAAGGTCAATTTAAAAACTTAAGCATTGCGATTTTAGGGACTTAAACATGGATAAGCGTCTAAATGAGGAATGGAAATTCCCGACTAAAGTCGCGTGGGTCATTTTTATAGCCATGATTTTTGGCAATTTTATGGCGATTTTAGACATTCAAATTGTTGCGAGTTCTTTAAATGAAGTTCAAGCAGGAATGAGCGCAAGCCGTTATGAAGTCACTTGGGTTCAAACGGTGTATTTGATTGCTGAAATTATTGCGATTCCGATGTCTAGCATTATCTCGAGAGTTTTATCGACAAGGATTTATTACACGATTTGTGCAGTTGGATTCACGATTAGTTCTCTACTTTGTGCAATGGCATGGAATCTTGAAAGTTTACTTGTATTTCGTGCCATACAAGGGTTTATGGGGGGCGGTATGATTCCAACCTCAATGACAGCGCTTTATTTACTATTTCCTGAAGCTAGACGTGCATTGCCTTTGGTTTTGTTTGGCATGATTAGCACCTTAGGACCTGCGATTGGGCCCACTGTTGGTGGTTGGTTAACAAATAGTTTTTCATGGCACTGGATGTTCCTGATCAATATTATTCCTGGAATCATCATTGCAACGATTATTTTTTCAGGACCAGACATTGATCGCGCAGATCATAGCTTACTGAAAAAAATGGACTGGATCAGCCTTATTGCTATGGCAATGTTTTTGGGCGGTTTGGAATATTTCCTCGATGAAGGCGCTAGACACGAATGGTTAGTTGATACAGGCGTTCGCACTGCATTTTTGATTTGTATTGCAGGGGGATTGATATTTTTCTATCGAAGCTTCACACAACCTAAGCCATTGTTGGACTTGAGTGTTTTTAAAAATAAGAATTTTACCCTAAGTGCCATTATCACTTTTGTGATCGGTATGGCGTTATACGGTTTGGGATACATGATCCCCGTTTTTCTTGGTCAAGTACGAGAAATGAATAGCAGCCAAATTGGACATATCATGATGGTCACAGGTGTGGTGATGTTCTGTTTTGCTCCATTTTTAGCATGGTTGATTCCAAATTTCGATACCAGAAAAACTGTTTTCGTTGGGATGATTATGGCGGGATTTGGTGTATGGCTAAACTCACATTTAAGTATTCACAGTGATTATGACTTTATGTTTTGGCCGCAAATATATCGTGGTATCGGCCTGATGATTTGTTTGATTGTGGTTTCACATCTTGCGATGAGTACATTGCCATTGAATAAAATTGCTGATGCCAGTGGGATTTATAACCTGATGCGGAATATTGGTGGGGCCGTGGGGCTTGCATTAATCAACTCATCCCTAGATTGGCTAACAGCATTACACGTCACGGAATTAAATCAATATATGACGCCACAGAATTGGGTTTTTGTAGAGCGTTTAGAACAACTCACCGCGCAATATCAAGAAGTGGGGGCAAATGCTCAACAAATTGCACTCAGTATTATTTATCGTGACATTCATTATCAAGCATTGACATCAAGTTTTAATGATTTACTGCGTATGCTTGCAATTATTATGTTTGTTGCAGCCTTTCTAACATTTTTTATGGATAGGGGGAAGAAAATGAAAGTCTAAAAAATATATTAGAGGGTAAATTTCCATAAGATGGAAAATAAATTTTAAATAAAAATAATATTTATATAAGTATTAGGTTGTCTTGGGGACGAAAATACTTATATAAGTTTTAAAGGTTATATCTTATGATTAAGACAACATATAAACTT
>NZ_GG665965.1:0-17555 GCF_000156555.1 Acinetobacter sp. ATCC 27244 | reverse complement strand
GCCTTGTTCAACTAAAAGTGATGTATTCAATTTATGAACAATATTATGAAAATACAAAATTTTCTATCTTTGTTGATGACTTTAAGAAGAAAAGTGGTGCGATTGTAATATTTAGCTCGATAACACATGAGATCGTTGGTTTTTCTACAGTTGCAGTTCAACATTTTTATTTTGAAGGGAAAGATTATACCGTTTTATTCAGTGGAGATACGGTTATTCAAAAGAAGTATTGGGGAACGAGAACACTACAAAGTGCAATGTTGAAGTTTATGATGAAACTTAGGGTTAAATACCCATTTAATGAGTTGTATTGGTTATTGATATCAAAAGGTTATAAAACTTACTTATTATTAGCCAATAACTATTATGTATATTATCCAAATATGCAAGATGATAATCAGCACCTTGCAGCAGTTGTCGATCATTATTGTGAGAATTTCTTTAGTGAGTATTATGATAAAGATATTGGATTATTAAACTTTGGTGAGGATTATCAGCCTTTAAAAGGTGAAGTTGCACCAATTACCGATGAGATGAGAACAAAAAATCCCAAAATTGAATTTTTTGAGCAGCTTAATCCCACATGGACAGCAGGGACTGAATTACCCTGCATAGGAAGGTTAGGTTGGAAAGATTTAGCTCGCTTCCCAGTAAAGTTAATATCCAAGCCGATAAGTAAAGGACGTTGCGAGGCAATTATTACAAAACAAAATATCCAAACTGGAGTTTCAAAATGAGATACGAACAATGGCTAAGCTCAGGATCACATTTTATTTTGAAGCAGTGGTGTAATACGACCGATAGAAAGTTTAAAAAAAACGCCAATCAACTTGAGGTTACCCAACGTAAAATTCTCAGCGCTATTTTACAATCTTCAACTTTAGCGATTGAAAATCGAGTTGTGAATTATGAGCAGTTCGTAAATGCCTTTATGCCAACTCGTTATAGCGCATGGCGAGAAGATATCCATCTATATCGAGAAGAAAAACGTGTACTTTCAAATAGTAAGTTGATTCGTTTTCAACCGACCAGCGGCTCTAGTGAACAAATAAAATTTATTCCCTATACTCAACAATTTTTAAACGAGTTAGATCAAGCCATTGCAACATGGCTGGCAAGCTTATATCGAAAATGCCCTCAGCTCCAATCAGGAACCCATTATTGGTCCGTTTCGTGGTTACCTGAAAGCCAAAGAGAGATTTTAAAAGATAAAAACTTAAATGATGACAGTGCATTGCTAGGATTTGGGAAACGGATTTTATCTAAATTTACGCAGGCAGTTCCCAGTAATGTTGCATTTGCCTCAAATGCAGATGATGCCTTATTTGCCACGATTTGTTATCTCGTCGCAAATCGTAATCTGGCAATGATCTCTGTATGGAGCCCAACATTTGCATTACAACTTCTTGATCGTTTGCAAAATATGCATAAGGAGGTGATGGCTGTATTAGCTACGGGGTCTTGGGGAGGTCGAGCTGTATCTTTACAACAAGTAAAAGCACCCTACTGTCGATATAGTGCTGAGTGTCTAAGCATGAGTATGGTTGATGGGCAGATTGATTTTAAAAAATTATGGCCACGCTTAAGTTTAGTGTCTAGCTGGGATACAGCAGGTTCAAAAGCATGGGCGGACGTATTAAAAGCAAGATTACCTTTTGTACAATTTGAAGGTAAAGGTTTATGGGCAACTGAAGGTGTTGTAACGATACCCTATCAAGGTCAATACCCACTTGCTTATCAAAGTCATTTTTATGAGTTCGAATATTTAGAGGGAGAGCAACGTGGTCAAATTGTACCTTCATGGAAGCTCAAACAAGGTGATATTGTTAGCCCAATCATAAGTTCTGGTAATGGCTTATTAAGATATTGTCTCGATGATTGCATTCGTGTCACAGGCTTTTTAGAACAAGTACCGTGTTTTGAGTTTTTGGGTCGTCGCTTTGGTGTTGATCTCGTGGGTGAGAAACTAGCACCTGAAACTGCCCAACAACTTTTATCTCATCTTAATCAAACGCAATCGAAAGCAATCTCTTTACTGGCAATTGATACACAACAACAGACAAAACCTTTTTATTGTGTTTTGTTTGAGGGGGATATTCATCATCAGATTGATCATGAATATATTGACCAGATCTTACGTCAGAATTTCCATTATGAACTTGCTCGTAATCTAGGGCAACTGGATCAACCGCAAATTCGAAAAGCAGAAAATGGTTGGGATGCTTACAAAAAACTTGTGATGTATGACGGTATTATTGAAGGCAATATTAAGCCTGAACCTTTGAAAAAGATTAGCTTGAATAGTTTAGCGCAGCTATGAAACAAGGGATGAATAGGATGATGCAATTGGGGCATCGAATTGCTCGATATCAGTATTTAATACTTTCCAGTTTTTTAGTGATGAGTAGTCCTCTCAATGCCATGACCTTAGATCAAGCATTGAGTGCCAGTTTAAAGCATGAAAGTCGTCTAGAACTGAGTCGCTTAGATGTAAATCGTTCCACTGCTATGTTAGAGCAAGCGAAGCAACGAGATGGTCTAAAAATCAATTTAGTTAGTCAGTTGGACTATGAAAGAATCGAAACACCTGAAACAGTGTTATTTCCCACTGAAGGTAATCGACGAGGGCGTAGCCTACAGTTGCAGTTAGACTATCCGATTTATACTTCTGGTCGACATCGTTTAGGTGTCGATGTTGCTAAAAGCCAAGTTGCTGCTCAACATCAGGCTTTTTCAGACCGTCGATCAGAAACGATCTTAAATACAGTGATGGTTTATACCGATGTATTGAAGAAAAAAGCCATTCTAGACTTGAGAAAGAAAACACTCACAAATTTGCAACGTTCGTTATTCGAATCACAACGTCGGTTTGATGTCGGTATGATTACCCGTGCAGATTTGGCTCAAGTCTTGGCACAAGTTGCGCAAGGACAAGCTGATGTGACTCAGGCGCAATCAAATCTCAGTATCAGTGAGGCACAATTTTATCAGATTACGGGTATTTACCCAGAACATTTGGCTAAAGTTGATCAGCTACCCATGATTACGTTGAGTTTAGATGAGATCTTAGCTAAAACAAAAAATCACCCTGCACTAATTCAAGCCAAATATGAGAAGCAAGCAGCTGAACAACAATTTGCGCTTAGCAAAAGGGAGTTATGGCCGACCGTGATGTTAACCAGTCGTGCAGGTAAGCAAGAAGAGGCCAGTTATATCGGCTCTGAAAGTAATAACTATATGGTTGGAGTACAGTTAAATGTCCCTTTATTTGATGATGGATTAAATCGTGCGAATGTACGCAAAGCCCAGACGGATGTGGATTTGAGTCATCAGAAGATTAGAAGTTTAGAGCTGGATTTAAACCAACGTGTACAAACCACCTATGCCCAGCTTTTAAGTGTTCGGCAAAATAAAAATGCACTTCAAAATGCTATCGATGCAGCAGAAATCGCATTGTTATATACCCGGAAGGAATTTGAATTGGGCACAAAAACGACTTTTGATTTACTTAATACCGAACAAAAATTACTGGATGTGAAAACACAAAAAACAGTGAATGAGCAAGATGAGATCGTTTTTGTTTATCAGTTATTAGATCAAATGGGTGAGTTAAATCAATTGATCACAACGCAACATCCGAAATAAGGGAAATAACAATGAATACAAGCCCAGCCAGTCAGTATTTTGAAGGTCAACTTGTTACAAGGGAAGCAACACAGGAAGATGATCAGGCCTTAAGAGCCTTGATCGCTGTACCGATGACAACACGCGGTATCCAGATTAGTTTTCAACGCGAACCAAGTTATTTCAAAGCTTCTGATATTCTGTATAAACATAAATTGCATGTTCTGATTGAGGATAAAGAAAATCAGAAAAAAGTGGCTTGTTATAGCAATGGTTATCGACCATGTTATGTTAATCGTGAGATACAAAATTTTCGATATGCGAGTGATTTGCGGGTGGATCATCAATATCGCGGAAAATCTCTAGTGAAAATGCTAGGCGCTCATGTCGAAAAAAATATGCATGATCCTAATTTTAGTCAAATGATTATTTTTGATGATAATCATGCTGCGCGTGCGGCTATTCAAACACCTAAAACAGGCATGCCTGATTATTATGATGAAGGACTGATTGAGACTTTAACATTAACGAGTTTAGGCAGATTGAGTAAACTAAAAAAATATATAAAGGCTCAAACGTCAAATAATGAAACTGCTGATGAGATTTGGTCATGTACTGCTGGGATTGAGCATATTGCTGAAATGAATGCTTTTGTGACGGAAATGTCAGATTATTATAATTTTATTCCTGCATATAATTTTGAAGAATTGGCTGAAGGGAATTGTTATTTTTCTGGTTTAAATCTTTCGGATTTTTTGCTTTATTTTCATAATGATAAAATCGTAGGAATGTTTGGGCTTTGGGATCAACATGGTCTTAAACAAACTAAAATATTACATTACAGTCGCATGATTGGATTGTTTCGTCCGATTTATAATTTATGTACGGTTTTTAGTAAAAGTTTAATTTTGCCAAAACGTGGTGACTCAGTGAAATACCATGTATTACATAGTTTATTGTGTCATCCAAACGCTTTGTCTTTGCATCATCGTATGCTCACCGATGCTTATCAGCGTTCCAAGCAACTCGGAATCGGTGCTGTAAGTTTTACCTTGTCACATCAAGATCCCCGTTATCAGCTCAATCAGTTTTATAAGGGAGAGCGTTTAACTGGAATGCATGGCTTTATTAGCTTTCAAGGTGATCCTCGTCCCAATTTTGACAAAAACTTAATCCCATATCTTGAGGTGGGACGGATCTAGCATGAATTGAACGGACTGCAAAATATTGAGTATTGAGCAGTCTTTTCAGAAATGAATGTTTGAAGCTGCTGTATTTCTGGGCAGATTCAAGTTAAATCACTTCGAAATACAGACAAAAGTTATCAATTTCATAAAATACTTCTATAATAACGCCCATCATTACGAGTTGCAGAGTGCATGTCATCTCGACAATCTCTCGCAACTACGCATTATTAAGTCAATTTAACGCTACAATTCGGCTTATTTATCAATATTTTCAATCTTTTGTGTCAAATAAACACATCAGACTAACTTAGGTGCCAGCATGGAAATCAAGGTAAATTACCTCGACAACCTTCGACAAGAAGCCAAATTCGATGACTTTACGGTAATCGCAGATCAACCGATTCGTTATAAAGGGGATGGATCTGCACCGGGGCCATTTGACTACTTCTTGGCATCGTCGGCACTCTGTGCAGCTTATTTTGTCAAAGTGTATTGCGCGGCACGTGATATCCCAACCGATAATATTCGTTTATCACAGAACAATATTGTTGATCCAGAAAACCGTTATAAACAGATTTTTAAAATTCAGGTTGAACTTCCAGCTGATATTTCTGAAAAAGATCGTCAGGGGATTTTACGTTCAATTGACCGTTGTACCGTAAAGAAAGTCATTCAAACGGGTCCTGAATTTGTCATTGAAGAAGTAGAAAGCATCGATGCAGATGCTCAAGCTTTATTGATGCCGAATCTTGCAGCTGAAAGTACCACTTATATTCAAGGTAAAGACCTACCTTTAGAAGAAACCATTGCCAATATGTCGAGTATTTTGGCAGGCTTAGGTATGAAGATTGAAATTGCGTCATGGCGTAATATTGTACCGAATGTTTGGTCACTGCATATCCGTGATGCACAGTCGCCGATGTGTTTTACCAATGGTAAAGGCTCAACAAAAGAAAGCGCACTAGCATCTGCATTAGGCGAGTTTATTGAACGTCTTAATTGTAATTTCTTCTATAACGATCAATTTTGGGGTGAAGAAATTGCCAACGCAGAATTTGTGCATTACCCAGACGAGAAATGGTTTAAACCAGGACCAAATGGCGAATTACCAAAAGAAATCTTGGATGAATACTGTCTTGAGATTTACGATCCTGAAAAAGAGTTACTAGGTACGCATTTATATGATACTAACTCTGGGAATATTGAACGTGGTATTTGTTCACTTCCTTTTGTACGCCAATCTGATGGCGAAACAGTTTACTTCCCATCAAACTTGATCGAAAACTTGTATCTCAGTAATGGTATGAGTGCAGGGAATACATTAGAAGAAGCTCAAGTTCAGTGCTTATCTGAAATTTTCGAACGTGCTGTAAAACGTGAAATTATCGAAGGTGAAATTGCACTACCTGATGTTCCTGAAGAAGTTTTGGCAAAGTATCCAAGTATTGTTGCAGGTATCCAAGGACTAGAAGAGCAAGGTTTTCCAGTATTAGTTAAAGATGCTTCTTTGGGCGGCCAATTCCCAGTGATGTGTGTCACTTTGATGAACCCACGCACAGGCGGTGTGTTTGCTTCATTTGGTGCGCATCCAAGTTTTGAAGTGGCTTTAGAGCGTAGTTTGACTGAGTTATTGCAAGGTCGTAGTTTTGAAGGTTTGAATGACTTACCTCAACCAACCTTCCAAAGTGAAGCAGTGACCGAACCGAATAATTTTGTGGAACACTTTATTGATTCAAGTGGCTTAGTCTCTTGGCGTTTCTTCAGCGCAAAATCTGATTATGATTTTGTAGAATGGGATTTCACCAATGATGGTGAAAACTCAAATGCAGATGAAGCCGCAGAACTGTTTGGTATTCTTGAAGAAATGGGCAAAGAAGTCTACATGGCTGTCTATGAGCATCTCGGTGCGACAGCTTGTCGTATCCTCGTACCCGATTATTCTGAAATTTATTTGGTTGAAGATTTGATTTGGGACAATACCAATAAAGCATTGGCTTTCCGTAAAGATATTCTAAATATTCATCGTTTAGATGACGAACGTCTTGAAGCACTGGTTGAGCGTTTAGAAGAATGTGAACTTGACGATTACACAGAAATCACGACCTTAATCGGCATTGAATTTGATGACAATACTGTTTGGGGACAATTGACACTGCTTGAATTAAAACTCCTTATTTATGTTGCTCTGAAGCAATTTGAAGAAGCAAAAGATTTAGTTGAGCAATTCCTGCAATACAACACCAACACTGTAGAACGTGGTTTGTTCTATCAATGTATGAATGTTGTGCTAGAAGTCATTCTCGATGATGAGATGGAATTGGAAGATTATGAAAAGAACTTCCGTCGTATGTTTGGTGATGAACGTATGGATGCTGTCGTGGGTTCTGTCGAAGGCACTGTTCGTTTTTATGGCCTAACACCAACCAGTATGAAACTCGAAGGTTTGGATCGTCATTTACGTTTGATCGAAAGCTACAAGAAGTTGCACGCTGCTCGTGCAAAAGCAGTCGGTTTAAATAAATAATTAACAGCATGAGTTTTTAAATTCATGCTGAATACACTTGACTAAAAGCGTTCATATCGTGGAGGTCAAGTGTATTTTTTTCATTAAAATCAGTTAAATAAATTAAAATTATATTTTATTATGAATACTATTCATAATTTATGATTATAAAAAATCATTTCATGCATATTTAGATTCTTTGTAAGCTAGAAAACACAATAAAACATGTTTTGGTATGGAGTAACCAATGAAACATATATATAGCTTATCGATTTTATAAGATTTCAACATGGCTTTTGAACTGATTATTGAAAAAGATTAATCCTAAAGGAACGATATTACAACTTTATAGAGTGGAACAATGAACCAACTCGATTTTTCTATTATTGACCCACATATACATCAGTGGGATCCTTACCATACTCCGCATTCCGCAGCGGTATTGGTTAAGGCATTGGGGAAATATCCAGCGCTTATGGATAAGATTCTTCGCTTAGTAAAACCAAAAGCGTTATTGGACACTCTAGGGCATACGCAACATGTATTAAGCCCTTATTTGCCGATGCATTATCATCAAGATTTAGATGGGATACAGGTTGAAAGCGTTGTTCATGTCGAAGCCAATTGGCATCATCATAAAGGGTTTGGCGTTGTTGAAGAAACAAGATGGTTAAGACAGTTAGATTTTGCAAAATATGATTTAAAGCTTGCTGCAGTTGTTGCCACGGCGGATCCAAGTCACCGCAAATTCGCAGATATTTTAAAAGCTCATCGAGATGCAAGTCCTTTGTTTAGAGGAATTCGAAAGATGTCTTCTTGGCATGAAGATGACGGCATCTATCGCTGGTCTAAAACACCTCATTTATATCAGTCTAAAAAATTCTTAAAAGGATTTGAGCAACTCGCCAAAATGAATCTGTCCTTTGATGCTTGGGGTTATTCAACTCAATTAAATGAGATCACTGCCTTGGCCAAGCAGTTTCCAGAAACAAGGATCGTGGTAGATCATCTTGCAACACCTGTTGGTTTATTTGGTGCAGTAGGGAAGAAGACAGGGAAAACTGCTGCGCAACGTGATGCAATATTTCAGCAATGGCAAAACGACCTAAGTGCTTTAGCGAAGCAGCCGAATGTGCATGCAAAAATATCAGGGCTTATGATGCCAGTATTGGGACATACATTTTATAAAGAAAATCGGACGGCAACTGTTGCTGAAATGGTTCAATTATTGACCCCATTGATACAGCATGCGATCCATGTCTTTGGTACAGGACGCATCATGTTTGCTTCAAACTATCCAATGGATAAACCTAATGCGCGGTTAACCGACTTAATACAGGCTTATATCAAAATGATTGAGCCTTATGGTTCTGAAGCTTTACAAGCGATTTTTAGACAAAACGCAATCCATTTTTATCAATTAGACATTAACTAAACAAAGAGCCATGCTATGAAAAATTTTAATCAAAAAGTTGCCGCGATTACAGGTGCTGGTTCTGGAATCGGTCAACAACTCGCTATCTTATTGGCACAACAAGGTGCACATTTAGCCCTGAGTGATGTCAACGAGCAAGGCTTAGCTGAAACATTGGAACTTGTTAGATCCTATCCAGTTAAAGTCACGCTTAGCACCTTAAATGTGGTTGATCGCACTGCTGTAGAGGAATGGGCTGCGAATACCGCTCAAGAACATGGAAAAATTAACCTCATTTTTAATAATGCAGGCGTAGCATTGGCAAGCACGGTTGAAGGAATGAGTTATGAAGAAATGGAATGGGTATTTGATATTAATTTTTGGGGTGTTGTACATGGAACCAAAGCATTTTTACCCTATTTAAAGCAAAGTGGTGAAGGGCATATTATCAATATTTCCAGTCTATTTGGCTTAACAGCACAACCTACGCAAAGTGCATACAATGCGACTAAATTTGCAGTACGTGGTTTTACCGAATCACTTCGTCAAGAGCTTGACTTACAAGCCAACGGTGTAAGTGCAACTTGTGTCCATCCAGGGGGGATTCGCACTAACATTGCGAATAGCGCACGCATGAGTGATAGTATTCGTGCTTTAGGATTGAATCCTGCAAAGGCCAGTAAAGCTTTTAACAAGGTACTTAAAACCCCACCTGAAGAAGCTGCAAAAGTAATTTTAAATGCGGTTAAAAAAGATCAGCGCCGAGTTTTAATTGGCAATGATGCCAAAATTTTAGATCTAATTCAGCGTGTAGCACCATCACATTATGCGCAAGCATTGAATTTGTTCACCAAAAAGAAAAAGTAAGATTTGAGTTCATCCTCTATTTGATTCACAAAGCTCTAAAGTAAAATGTAATTTAGGGCTTTGTGAATCAATGGATTATGCTAAATATTGAATGTTAAATTCTCTATAAAACATTCCCAAAGCCAATATACCCATCATGACAGACAGCGTTCTTAATAAAATGGTTTGTACTTTTATATCACTGAGTACTTTCTTTAGATTCCACGAAAAAAAGACATAAAGTCCGCCAATGATGGCAAGCGTGAAGATGGTAATAAACACTAAAAACCAGCTTTGCTTTTGCAATGACTGCGCGCCGAAGATAGCAGGTACAATCGCAAGATAAAATGAAATGGTTTTAGGATTACTCAAAGTAATCAACAGCCCATCTTTATAGGAAAAAAGCGTGTTTTTGAGATTTTCAGGTGCTTCATTTTCCAAAAGATTACCGTTAAAAAACCAAAACTTATAAGCTAAGTAAAACAGGTACGAACTTGATAGTAGTATCAAATAAAAAACCAAATGTGGACTGAAATGATGAAGAGAAGAAAAAAGAAAAATTGAAATCAATAAAAAAGTGATATCTCCCGTGATGAGACCACACAGCATCATTAGTCCGTTTTTATATCCCTGCACTAAAGTCTTAAACATAAGACCAGTCATGCCTGGTCCAGGGAGGATTGCGGCTAATCCTAAAGTTAAAACATAGGTCATTGTTTGTGTGAGATGTTCCATGTCAATTAAAACCAAATGAAATCGGATCTCTATTTTTTAATAAATACATAGGTAAATTTGATCTATATGTTCTAGTAAATATAAAAATTAGGGTATAAATAACCCTATATTTAACTTTAATAGAAATGTTATGCCTAATTTAAAAATTGATAAAACTGATGCAAGAATTTTAGAGTTGTTGCAAAAAGACTCAAGAACCACTAATGCTGACTTATCAGAACAGTTAGGTCTTTCAACCTCGCCCTGTTGGCGAAGAGTCAAACATTTAGAAGACACCAAAGTCATCAAAGGATACGGCGTTTTACTTGATCGCAAAAAACTTGGCTTAGGTGTGATGGTGTTTGTCCGTGTATCGATTGATAGTCATAGCGAAAGAGAGGCAAAGAAATTTGAAGAGGAAGTCACTGCTTTAGATTATGTCGTTGCATGTTATAGCATTGGAGGCGATGCAGACTTTTTGTTGCAAGTCGTATCACCAGATCTCGATACCTATGCTGAATTTTCAATGACGACCATTCGAAGATTGCCCGGAATCAAAGAAATGCAAAGTATGTTTGTGCTGAAGGAAATAAAGCCCTTTTTATGTTTTCCAGTAAAGCCTCAGAAATAAACACTAGCGCACTGATTTTGACTGATCGCAGTGCATAAAAAATAAAAATGCCTTGTTTTAAGCCAAAAAAGTATGACGAAATACAAAAATCGTATTACTAAACTGGCACGCCATTTGCTTCATTAATCCCATCATAAAGTGATCTAGGGTTCCGATAGACAACTCCTCAAAGTTGGCTATGACTGAGACCGAGAGTTCACGGTTCGCAAGAACTACACGGAGGGATAAAAGCCCGGGAGGTTGGACTTAAACCTTAAAAGAGGTCATGCGAATGAGCGAATATCATAACAACCAGATCCTTTGGACTGAAAAACTACCGGGTGGTCATCATTGGTCTGGACGAGTTCAGAAAGGGACAGTTTTACAATTCAAAGCGTTAGCTTCAAACGCCAATGTTTCACTGTTTTGTGTGAATGCTGAAGATAAACTCGAACGTTACAACATGCCAGACACCTTAAAAGGGCAACATACTGCATTTTTAACGACGGGCAATGTTTTGTATTCAGATTTAGGGCGTGTCATGGCATCGATCGTTAAAGATGACCATGGTTGGAATGATACGTTCTGTGGGGCGAGTCGTCCTGAACAAATCAGCAAACAGTTTGGTCAACGTCGTTTTCAAGATGCACGAAATGAAATGTACCAAAACGGTGTAGATGGCTTATTGGTAGAGATGGCGAAATTTTCACTGTCACAAACTGATTTAAGTGCAACCGTAAACCTTTTCTCAAAAGTGAGTCCCAATGATCAAGGTGCTCTAACCTATACCCAATCAGACAATACCAGCCAAATCATTGAATTACGTTTTGAAATGGATTGTTTGGTTTTCCTTTCTGCTGCTCCCCATAGTTTAGATAACAGTTCGCTCTATCAACCAAGCGATATTCAATTGTCTTTGTATAAAGCCAATTCTTTAGCCGACCACGATATTTGTCGTGATGCCTGTCCACAAAATCAACGTGCTTTTCAAAACAACGTACGTTACTACGCATTGAGTTCAGCATATTAAGCTATAGGAGAAGCATCATGACGAGTTTACATACTTTTGAAAAAGCAACATTAAGTGAAGTTTGTCCTGCGGGTGAAGCGTGGATGTGCGAAGTCAAAAAAGGGCAATACTTTCGGATTATCGATTTAGAGGGCAATCAAGCTGTTGATACGTTGTTTATCTCAGCAGAAAATCCTGAAGAGCGTTATAGCGCTACAGATACGCTTGCCATGAATCAATATCTCTATTTAGAAAAAGGCACAGCTTTATACAGTAACTTTGGACGGTTAATTGCAGTCATTCATGATGATAACTGCGGTCGTCACGATACGTTGGGTGGCGCATGTTCTTGCGAAAGTAATACTGTGCGCTATGCACATGAAACTTATCCTATGCATAGTTGTCGCAACAATTTCATGTATGCCTTAGCCAAACATCCAATCGCGAAAAAGCACAATTTGAATGTGCGTCACATTGGTCCAAATATCAATTTCTTTATGAATGTTCCTGTCACATCTGATGGACATTTGAAATTTGATGATGGTATTTCTGCACCGGGTAAATTTGTCGAGATCAAAGCAGAAATGGATTTAATCGTGCTGATCTCTAATTGCCCGCAACTGAATAATCCATGTAATGCCTATAACCCGACACCGATCCAATTAGTGATTCGTGATGGTGTGGAGGCTTAGTCTATGTTTAATAAAGTTTTAATCGCCAATCGTGGAGCCATTGCATGTCGTGTTATTCGAACACTAAAAAAAATAGGTATTCAATCCGTTGCTGTCTACTCTGAGGCAGACCGAGATTCATTGCATGTGACCTTAGCAGATGAAGCGATTTATATCGGTGATGCACCCGCGAGTCAAAGTTACCTCAATGTTGACAAAATTTTAGAAGTCGCCAAACAAACAGGTGCGAATGCCATCCATCCGGGTTACGGTTTTCTATCTGAAAATGCTGAATTTTGTGATTTGTGTGAATCACAAGGAATTGCATTTATCGGTCCAAACTCTGCTCAAATGCGTGCATTTGGTTTAAAACATACCGCTAGAGAACTTGCAATCGAAGCAAATGTGCCGCTATTGCCGGGTAGCCAACTTTTAGCTGATGAAGCAGAGGCATTGGTTGAAGCAGAGCGCATTGGTTATCCTGTGATGCTAAAAAGTACCGCGGGCGGTGGTGGTATCGGCATGCGCTTGGTATGGAATGCTGAAGAACTTAAAGATGCTTTCACAACAGTTTCTTATCTTGCACAGGCAAACTTTAAAGATGCAGGACTGTATTTAGAGAAATTTGTACAGAATGCTCGCCACATCGAGGTGCAAATATTTGGTGATGGTCAAGGACAAGTTTTAGCGTTAGGTGAACGAGATTGTTCTGTTCAACGTCGCAATCAAAAAGTTATTGAGGAAACCCCAGCACCACATTTAAATGATCAACAACGTTCATATATTCAGACTGTTGCAATTCAACTCATGCAATCTGTGAATTATCGTTCGGCGGGCACTGTTGAATTTGTGATGGATACGGACACGCAAGACTTTTACTTTTTGGAAGTAAATACCCGTCTACAAGTTGAACATGGTGTCACAGAACAAGTGTACGGTGTAGATTTGGTTGAATGGATGGTCACACTTGCGAGTGGCGACTGGACAGCACCAACGCAATCTTTGAAATCAGTAGGACATTCGATACAAGTTCGTTTATATGCTGAAGACCCGATCAAAAACTTCCAACCGAGTGCAGGTTTACTGACCTTTGTTGAATTTGATGATCAAGCACGTAATGAAACATGGGTAGAAACTGGCTCGACTGTTTCCTCATTTTACGATCCGATGATTGCTAAAATTATCGTCACGGCAAATGATCGAGATGCGGCTATTCAAGCAATGAATCATAGCTTAGCCAAAACTCAGGTGGCAGGTATCGAAACCAATCTTGAATATTTACAGAATATTATTGATTGTGAAGTGTTTAAAGCGGGTACACAAACCACTCGTTTCCTCAATACTTTTGAGTGGAAAACTCAAAAAATCGAGATATTGCAAGCTGGTATTCAAACTTCCATACAAGATGTCACTGGGCGTTTAGGTTACTGGGATGTGGGTGTACCACCGTCTGGAGCGATTGACCCTTTATCTTTAAATGTGGCAAACCAACTACTTGGCAATGCATCTAATAGTGCAGGTTTAGAATGTACCTTGCATGGACCTACACTAAAGTTTCACTGTGATAGCCAAATCGTGCTTGCAGGTGGTGACATGCCTTCAACCTTAGACGGTGAGCACATTCCAATGTGGCACACGGTGAATGTGAAGAAAGGGCAAATTCTTAAATGCGGTAAAATCATCACAGGGTGTAGAACGTATATTGGCATCAAAGGTGGTTTGAATGTTCCTGAATACTTGGGTTCACAAGCGACATTTACTTTAGGTCAATTTGGTGGTCACGCAGGACGTAATTTGTTAATTGGTGATATGTTGCCAATCACTTCTTTTCGTTCAGATCAACAAACGAGTTTAAATGCAGAACAAGTCCCGACATTCTCAAACAGTTGGGAAATTGCGGTGATGTATGGTCCGCATGGTGCACCTGATTTTTTCACCAAACAAGATATTGATGCCTTCTTTGAACATTCCTTCGAAGTACATTTCAACTCAAGCCGTACAGGAATTCGCTTGATCGGACCAAAGCCTGAATGGGCGCGTGAAGATGGCGGCGAAGCAGGTTTACATCCTTCCAATATTCATGACAATGCCTATGCTATTGGAGCAATCGACTTTACTGGAGACATGCCGATCATTTTAGGTCCTGATGGTCCGAGCCTTGGAGGTTTTGTTTGCCCAGCAGTCGTTGTTCATTCTGAACTTTGGAAATTAGGTCAACTAAAAGCAGGAGACAAAGTTAAATTTGTTCCTATTCGATATGAACAAGCAACCCAATTAAATCAAACCTATCATCATATGCTTAGTACAGAGCATCTCAATGCTGTGCAATTCGGTCAAAGCTTTTATGTTGAGCATGATAGCTTAAATGATGCTGTATTAGATCGTTTAGATGGTCAAGACCATACGCCAAATGTAGTGTATCGCCCCGCTGGTAATAACTACATGTTAGTTGAGTATGGCGAATTGGTTTTAGACCTGAATTTGCGATTCCGCATACATGCATTAATGCAGTGGGTTAAAGATCAAAACATAAAAGGTATCATTGATTTAACACCGGGAATACGTTCACTTCAAATTCATTATGATTCACTCAAACTTGATCAACAGAATTTATTGAACCTCCTTAAACAAGCCGAAACAGAATTACCTGATGTGACTGAAATGCAAGTTCCTTCACGTACTGTGTATTTACCTTTGGCTTGGGAAGACTCTCAAACGCAGTTGGCAACTGAACGTTATATGCAAACGGTGCGTCCAGATGCACCGTGGTGTCCAGACAATATCGAATTTATCCGTCGCATTAATGGTCTAAAAGATAAGCAAGCTGTAAAAGACGTAGTGTATAACGCAAATTATTTGGTGATGGGCTTAGGCGATGTATATCTCGGTGCACCAGTTGCAACACCACTTGATCCACGTCAACGACTCGTAACGACCAAATATAATCCTGCACGAACGTGGACACCTGAAAATGCTGTCGGAATCGGCGGTGCTTATATGTGTGTCTATGGGATGGAAGGACCGGGTGGCTATCAATTTGTGGGTAGAACAACGCAAATGTGGTCTCGCTATCGTAGAAATGCAGACTTTGAGCAAGGTAAACCGTGGTTATTGCGCTTCTTTGATCAGATTAAATTCTATGAAGTTTCTGAAACAGAACTCATGCAAATGCGTGAGGATTTTAAGGCAGGACGACTCAAACTCAGAATTGAGGAAGGTGTTTTAAACCTCAAAGAATATAATCAATTCTTATCAGACAATGCTGAAACCATTTCAAGCTTTAAAGCAACTCAACAAGCGAACTTTGATGCTGAACGTCGCCGTTGGCATGAGGCTGGTCTTGCAGAATATGTCTCAGAGAGTTTGGATGCTGTTGATGAAGGTGAGACCGTCATCATTCCTGATGGTGGGTGTGCCGTTGAATCACATATGCCGGGTTCGATTTGGAAAATTGAATGTCAATCTGGTGATATCGTTGAGGAAGGAGCAACGCTAGCGGTCATCGAGGCTATGAAAATCGAAATTCCGATAGTTGCGCCCGAACGCATGAAAGTTGAAAGCATTACGATCGAAAAAGGACAAACTGTTAAAACAGGGCAAGTGTTATTTACGCTAGCGCCAGTGGCTTAAATAAGTAGGAATAAAAAAGACCGTTTAGGCGGTCTTTTTTATTTTAAGAATTACATTTTTCAATGTGTTTATAAATGCGTTCACATAATTGTTTTGCTTTTGGTGTAAGTTTCCAATCAGTATGCTCGTCAAAATCTTTAATGATTTCACGACAAAAATCTAACTTGTATTTGATTGTACCTACGCCTGTACCATCAGCAAACAAAGTTTGTTTGGTTTTAGATGATGGTTTCTTTAATTTAATATCCAAAAGCTTACCAATACCAACTTCTTTATGATCGAAATAATTTTCATCAGTAATATTATTAATTAAAGAAATATCATAGCTATCTTTTGTTTTAGATTTCATTCGATTAAATCTTTGAATAGCTACTCTGACTATAGAATCTTTGGATAGGGTGTTTTCTGTTTCCTTGCAATCTAAAATCAGATAATTATCTGTCTTTAACTCTTTTCTTAAAATCTGAACACGATCAGCTTTACCTTGAATATCGCCATCAGCTATTAGCAACATTTCACTTGCAACAGCTTTAGCACTTAAGCCTTTATCTTCCAATTGATCAGCATAATTGTCACTAAAACACCAATGCACTAAATTACTGCCAGCGTATTCAACAAATGTATAATGATAATTTGGCATAAAACGACGATATTTTTTATAAAGATCTTCATTTGAGTTTTCTAATTCAGCTAAATATTTTTCCATATATTTAGTGATATATAAACGGTCGGTAATACCTTCAACCCAAATTGTACAATTGGCTAAATATATAGAAGAAGGGCGTACACCTAGTGAAGCAAGTAGGTCACGATCACGGTCACAACGATAAATTTTAAACTCAAATTGTTTTTCATCATCTTTTTTGGATTGCTTGATAAATTTTTGGATAATTACTTGATCTGATTCATCTGCCATGTCTAGTAAATGATTGGAATGAGTCGTAAAGAAATAATAGTGTGGCGTTTCGTTTAAATAGAAGTTCATCAACTGACGAACCATACCTGCATGCATATGAAGTTCAGGTTCTTCTACAAAGAAAGCATATGTTTTATCTTTTTTTATAAATGCTTCATAAGTCAAAATAATTGCTTGTTGAAGCCCATCGCCTAATTGTGAAATAGGGAACTGTTGGTCTTTTCCAATCTTAATATTTACAACATCTTGATCGTGCTTTGGGATCAGTGAAACAGGTTCATTATCAAAGAAATATTGACTTAATTTTTTTTCGTAATTTTTAATCAAGTCACGTTGTTCCGGTTCACCTAAAAGGTGAATTTTAAGTTCATGGTATAAACATTCTCCTGTAATAATATTTTTGGAATTAAATTTAGTTGTATCTGAAAAAT
>NZ_GG665966.1:115700-145292 GCF_000156555.1 Acinetobacter sp. ATCC 27244 | reverse complement strand
TGATTAAAAAATAACTAAAAGGTAATAGAAATTGAAAAGACTTATGTGGCATCGTGTTTAAGTAATTTGAAACGTATAGAGATTTTGCATGTCTAATCAATATAATGGAAAAAAGCTGTATACATATATGAGTGCTAGTCAGGCCATTTATGAAGTAAGGGGCAATAAAATTTATAAATGCATAAACCTATTTCAGCCAGTTTATGAAATAAAGGATAATGAAATCTATCCATATATGGATTTAGTACAGGCGGAGTTTGAAATAAGAGGAAATAAAATTTATCAATATAATGATATGTATCAACCAATTTATGAGATTCGATAAATTGAGATTCGATATATATTATTTATTGATATTACGTACTATATGGAATTAGCTGTTTCTCTATTCCTAGAAGATGATGATGAAGAAGGTCTGATTTAATAGTAAATATTGATGATTTTAAAGCTTTAATGTCGCTAAATAAAAAGAAGCCCCATCATCCTGACGGGGCTTCTTCGTATTTAGTTTATTGTCGTTTATTTCCTATAAACAACCACTTCCTGTGGGTCTTGTTATTTTCAATGAGACTTCCTGTCTCTGTATGATTTGTATATTAAGGTGAATCAGAGGCGTTGTATATTCGTCAATGACCCCGATCCATGTACGTTCAGGCTTACAGCTAAGCTGAATGATATTTCTGTAATTTCTCAAGCATTGCTTTCAAACCCTTTACCTCAAATTCATTTGCTTCAAAGTTTTCTTCTTTATTGCGTTTAAAAATATCGCGGATTTCCATAACTGCATTCGGATCAACGATTCCTAGACTTGAAGCAACTTGACGAATTTGGCTGATTGAGCGTGATCCATTGGTCGCGCCATATCCGATATAAGCAGCAGGTTTACCTTGCCATTCTTTGCCGAGATAGTCTAAGGCATTTTTAAGCGCTGGGCTGTAGCCATGATTATATTCGGGACTAATCAAGATAAATGCGTCAGCAGCTGCAATTTTATCCGCCCATTCTTGTTGCTTTGGTTGATCATAAATACCTGAAGCAGGAGGGTGAGCACCTGCAAATAGTGGTAAGTTCCATTGCTTTAAATCAATAATTTCTGTTTGAATTTGTTCAATTGCTAACTGATTGGTTGCTTGCTGTACCCAATTTGCGACTTTAATAGCTGTCCGTCCTTCACGTACGCTACCAACAATAATATAAATCAACATTCTTTAATCCTATATTGTTTGAATTGAATGAGCGAAATTTTAAAAATAGTTGCTGAATATCATCTTATACTTTTCTTTAGGGTTAAAAAAAGCTCTCATTTGAGAGCTTTTATGTTACATCAGTTTAATGCCTTGCTGACCCGCAGGGGTAACTTTGAAAATTTCGACTTCAAAGGTAATATTTTTACCCGCTAATGGATGGTTAAAGTCGATTTCTGTGATGTCGTCATTGACTGATTTAACGATGCCAAACAAGGTTGCTTTGGCTTTATCTTCAAATTCAATCATGTGACCAACGATAGGACGTTGCTCAAATTTTACCGTATCAAAACTTTGAACATTTTCAGGGTTCCAAGGACCAAAAGCATCTTCTGGTGGCAAATGTACGGTACGGCGATCACCTGCACGTAAACCAAATAAAGCCTTTTCAAAGCCCGGAAGTAAATTTCCATCACCAATCACTAAAGTGACTGGTTCTTCACGACCGCGGGTATTGTCGATTTCAACACCATTTTCAATCGATACTGAAAAATGCAAATCAACTTTTGAGCCGTCTTGAATACGGATTTCTTCGTTTGGTTCGATAATGTCGGTCATTATACATCCGCCTTTTGGTTTCGTTTCTTCTCTAAGAAGAAGGTGTCAATGAGAAGCAAAATCGTACCTAAGGTAATGGCACTGTCTGCGAGGTTGAAGGCAGGGAAATGACTATTCTGATAATAGACATGGATAAAATCGACAACATAACCCAGACTGACGCGATCAATCAAATTACCAACTGCACCGCCTAAAATCAAAGCAATTGCCATAGGTAAAATAATCATTTTCTTAGGCATACGCATGAGCCAAAATACAAAAATGATCGAAACAATTGCTGCAAGTGAGGTGAAGAAGTAGCGTTGCCATCCGCCTGCATCAGATAAAAAGCTAAATGCAGCACCGTAATTATGCAACAAGGTCCAATTGAGAAAAGGCAATACGGGTACAGGATCTGCATAGTTTAAATGTGAGCTTGCGATCCATTTTGTCCATTGATCCAACACAATGGCAAGGACTGAAAGTCCAAGCCACAGCAAGTTATGAGGATAGAATTGGAACAAGCCTTGTTTTGCTTGTGAATTAGGCATACTTTCTCACTTCGCCACTGCCAGTGACGTTGACAATACAACGCGCGCATAAACCCGCATGACCTTCATGTGTATTTACATCTGGCAATACATGCCAGCAACGTACACATTTTTCACCATCCGCAGCTGAGACTTTCACACGTAAACCTTCAAGGTCAGTGCTTTCGCCTTGTTCTGCATAAGGGTGGACGATGACTTGAGAGGTAATCAAGACAAAACGTAATTCGTCAGCCAGTTGGTTTAGCAGTTTTTGTAACGCTTCATCCGCCCAAAGTTCAACTTTGGCAGATAAGTTACTGCCGATCAGTTTAGCGTTACGTGCTGCTTCGATCTGTTTATTTACTGCTGATTTTACGCTAATCAATGTTTGCCAATCTGCTTCAGAAAGCAAGTTTGCTGTTGATGCAGTTGGGATATCGTACCATTCAGCCGTAAATACATATTTATCTGTTTGTTCAGGAATCAATGGCCAAGCTTCTTGAGCGGTAAAGCTTAGAATTGGTGACATCCAACGAACGAAAGCTTGTACCAAATGATACAGTGCAGTTTGTGCAGAACGACGCGCTTGTGAGTCCGCTTTTGTTGTGTATTGACGATCTTTGATGATGTCGAGATAGAAACTACCTAAGTCATTGATACAGAAATTGGTCAATGCGTTAGTGACAATGTGGAAGTTCATCTCTTCATAGGCTTGCTGAATGGTTTTTTGTACTTCAGCCGCACGTTGTAAAATGTACTGATCCAATGCAATCAGTTCATCTACAGGCAGTGCATCACTTGATGGTTTAAAACCATTTAAATTCGCCAACAAGAAACGTAGGGTATTACGGATACGACGATAACCATCAGATGCACGGCTAAAGATCTCTTTACCTGCGGTCATTTCATAGCGATAGTCAGCCGAAGCGATCCAGAAGCGTAAGCCATCTGCACCCATATCTTTGATGATATCTTGTGGCGTGATGATGTTACCTAATGATTTAGACATTTTACGACCTTTCTCATCTACGACGAAGCCGTGTGTGAGTAAGCCTTTATAAGGTGCACGTTCATTGATTGCAATTGAAGTCAACAATGACGATTGGAACCAGCCACGGTGTTGGTCTGAACCTTCAAGGTATAGATCAGCAGGGTCTTGCAACTCTTCACGTTCACGCAATACTGCGTAGTGTGTGGTTCCTGAGTCGAACCAAACGTCTAAGGTATCGCGAACAGCATTGTATTGTTCGGCATCAGCACCAATGAAGTCGCTGGCATCACGGTTATACCAAGCATCAATCCCTTCTTGCTCAATCAGTTGGGCAACTTCTTCGATTAATTCAGGTGTACGTGGGTGTAACGCATTGGTATCTTTGTGTACAAAGAATGGGATTGGTACACCCCAAGTACGTTGACGAGAAATACACCAATCTGGACGACCTTCAATCATCGATTGGATACGGTTTTTACCCCAATCTGGGACAAATTCGATGTCATTTTCAATCGCATTTAATGCAGTTTGACGCAAGCCTTTGGCATCCATGCTGATAAACCATTGCGGTGTCGCACGGAAGATGATTGGCGTTTTATGACGCCAGCAATGTGGGTAGCTGTGTTTGATCGGTTGATGCGCCCACAAACGACCTGTTGCTCCCAATGCTTCGATAATTTTTGGGTTGGCTTTATAGATGTGCTCGCCAGCAAAAATCGGTGCTGTTGGTAAATATACACCATTGCCACCGACTGGATTATCCACTTTTAGGTTGTACTGTAGGCCAACCTTATAGTCGTCCACACCATGGCCCGGTGCGGTATGTACGGCACCTGTACCACTAGTTGCGATGACATGTTCACCGACGATTACAGGGACTTGGCGATCTGTAATCAACGGATGTTGTAATAATAGGTTTTCGATGACAGCGCCTTTAAAATCAGCCAGTACGACTGGATTTTCAAGCTTGTAACGTTCGATGGCAGATTCCACTAGGTCTTTAGCAAGAATGAAGTTTTGCGTACCACGATCGTTCTGAATTTGAACAAGTTGGTAGTCAATGTCGGCATGTACCGCAACTGCTTGGTTGGCAGGTAGTGTCCATGGCGTGGTCGTCCAGATCACGATATCCGTTACATCTTGCACATCAACATTTAGGCGTGCGCTTAAATCTTTGAGATCAACAACGGTGAAGCCAACGTCAATTGCATCTGATTTTTTATCTTCGTATTCAACTTCGGCTTCAGCCAGTGCAGAACCACAGTCCAAACACCAGTTCACAGGTTTTAAGCCCGGTTCAATATGACCAGCTTTAGCAATCGCACCAAGCGAGCGAACGATGTCCGCTTCTTGTTTAAAGTTCATAGTCAGATAAGGATTGTCCCAGTCACCAAACACACCCATACGCACGAAGTCTTTCTTTTGTAATTCAACTTGTGTGTAAGCGTATTCACGGCAGGCTTTACGGAACGTTGATGCGTCTACTTTCACGCCAACTTTACCGACTTTTTCTTCCACTTTAAGTTCGATTGGTAAACCATGACAGTCCCAACCTGGTACATAAGGTGCATCGAAGCCATCTAATACACGGCTTTTAATAATAATGTCCTTGAGGACTTTATTGACCGCATGACCTAAATGGATTTGACCATTGGCATATGGAGGACCGTCATGTAGTACGTATTTCTTCTTGCCAATACGCGATGTGCGAATCTGCTGATAAATGTTGTCGGCATACCACTCTTCTAACCATTTGGCTTCACGCACAGCCAAATTTGCTTTCATCGCAAATTCAGTATGAGGTAAATTGAGTGTGGCTTTATAATCCACTGCATTTTCAGGAGTTTGCTTATCGCTCATGCAAGTTTTCTTCCAGTTTGATCAGTGTATAAACTGACATGTATTACAAATGAAAATTAAATTTAAAAAGGAAATTCTGAAGTACGATTACGATAGTCTCGTAATTTTTGCACATCATCATCTATTCCAGCTTTGAGTGCTTCAAGCGAAGGGTAATTCAGTTCACCATGCAAATAGTGAAGAAAGGTTACCCGCATTAATAAGCCATACAGATTAGCAGAAACATCAGGGAAATGTACTTCTAATCGCCACTCAGGCTGAACTTGTTCGATCGCAGGACGAGTCCCCACATGGCCAGCACCGAATAAGCTATCACTTTGATACCCTGCAATGCCGTTCAGGGCAGGGTTTGTATGTTTGACTTTTGCTGTTAGTGAGGCATTTTCACACACCACATCGACTGCATAGATGCCACTTAGGCAAGGCTTATGACGATTTAAACGAACATTAATTGTTGGAAAATCCAGTGTACGTCCGATTTGATCGCCATATTGCACACGACCCGTGATGCTGTAAGGACGACCCAGCAGTTTAGCTGCTAATGCCAGATCACCTTCTTGTAGAACCTGACGAATACGGGTTGAACTGACACGTTCATCATTCAGTGCAATCGTATCTAAATTGGTGACATTAAAACCATAATCTCTTAAGAATTCACTGTTTCCTTGGCGGTCTTTGCCAAAATGAAAGTCATCTCCCAAAACAAGGGTTTGGGCATTGAGCTTAAATTTGAGTAAATCCGCAAATTCAGTCGCATTCAGGCTTCTAAAGTATTGATCAAACTTTGCTACCGCAATGTAATCCACACCTAGTTCAGTTAAATATTCTACTTTTTCTCGTAAGGAGCTAATGCGGGGTGGGGCATCATAACCTTTAAAAAATTCAAGCGGTTGTGGCTCAAAAATCATCACTAAAGTTTTTAAGCCTTGAGCAGATGCTAACGATTTAAGCTGGGCAATCATCGCTTGATGACCAAGATGGACACCATCAAAATTGCCAATCGTTACCGCAGTCGGAGGTAACTGAAAATTTGGCGATAATGCGTTGAGACGAAGCAACTTCATGGGCGTTAAATACAGTGATTTTTACAAAGGCTATATATTGCCATATTCTCAGCGTTTCGTCTTGTTGTTGTGTTTTTACACAGAGAAATTTCAATATTTAAGCATTTTTATATAAATAAATCTGATTGATTAAATAAAAATAAATCAATTTTTCTTATTTTAAAGCTGAACTAAAATCAATCCATGTTGCTGAATATTGAGATAGAGATGAAAAAGCCATTTTATCAGCTAGAACAAAGTCGAGATGTCATTCGCCATTTTACCCCAAACTGGTTTACAGCCACTATGGGAACTGGTGTTGTGGCAATGATTTTAGCACAGTTACCTTTTGCTTCTGCTCTATTATTCAAGTTGGCGACACAATTATGGCAATTGAATATTTTGCTCTTTATAAGTTTTAGTGTGCTTTATATGTTGCGCTGGATTTTATTTCCAACGGAAGCAAAACAGATTTTTAGTCATCCTAATATGAGCCTGTTTTTAGGAGCTATTCCGATGGGGCTGGCGACGATAATCAATGGTTTTCTCAGCTTCGGAACGCATTTATATGGTGATATTGCGGTGCAAATTGCGGAGTATCTTTGGTATTTCGATGTATTTCTCGCTGTGATGATCGCATGGATCGTGCCATTTTGTATGTTTAGCTGCCAAGATCATTTATTACAACGGATGACCGCAGTATGGTTATTACCGATAGTGGCTTGTGAGGTGGCTGCGAGTTCAGCGGGAGTATTACTACAACATTTAACAGCCGATCAGCACGCATTCAATATTTTAGTCACAGGCTATGTACTATGGGGCATTTCTGTATTGCCGGCTTTTGCAATTCTGACCATCTTAATGCTACGTTTGGCTTTACATCAACTGCCTGAGAAAGAGGTGGCAATTTCTAGCTGGCTTTGTTTAGGACCAATTGGCACAGGGGCTTTGGCGTTATTATTATTGGGGGAACAAGCACCACGTATCATGCAGGCGATGGGCTTTGAAAATTTAGCAAACTTACTGCCTGCATTAGGCATTGTGGCGAGTTTGGTATTATTGGGCTTTGGACTATGGTGGTTTGGAATCGCGATTTTGACCACATTGCGCCATATTCGTACTGGGATTCCATTTAATTTGGGTTGGTGGGGACTGACTTTCCCATTCGGTGTATTTATTTTGGCGATCTTTAACTTAGCGCATCAACTACAAATCGCTTTGTTACAATCTATCGCTGTGGTTCTAAGTTTATTGCTAATAGGGCTGTGGACCTTGGTGATGAAAAAAACTGTAGCGGGTGCGTATAGTGGTCAACTGTTTTTCTCGCCTTGTCTGGCTGCGTTGCAACAGAAGATGCGATAATATCAAGGTGTGCTTTAGCACACCTTTTTTGTGTCTCTATTTTTATTTGAACGAGTCTTTTATGAATGCTGATATTGCCCTGATTATGGCGTTGCCGAATGAATCCAAAGGTTTGTTTGAGCAAGCTGGTATTGACGTTCATTACAGTGGCATCGGCAAAATTAATGCAGCATTCAAGGCATTTGAAGTGATTCAAAAGACGGGATGTAAAACGCTGATCAATTTAGGTAGTGCAGGGAGTTCGCACTTCGATGCACACTGTTTGGTTGAAGTCACTACTTTTGTGCAACGTGATATGGATGTATCACCTTTGGGTTTTGCTGTAGGTGTAACCCCAATGGATGATGACATCCCCGCAGAGATTTATACTCAACCACACTTTGAACACTTACCCAAAGGCATTTGTGGCACAGGTGATTCTTTTGAAACAGGTTTACCAAAGGTCAGCTGTAATTTGGTGGATATGGAGGCGTATGCTTTAGCCAAAGTTTGTCAAAAACTTAGTGTGCGATTGATCTCAGTCAAATACATAACGGATGGCGCCAATGATACTGCGCATTTAGATTGGGAAGAGAATTTATTACTAGGGGCACAAAAGTTATTGGCGCTGTATCAGGCGCATTTTTAAATGCAAAGGTTTAATGTTGTAGTGTGTATGGGGGACTTTTGTTTATCGGTAGATTTTTGAAATTAAAAATTACTTTAGCTTGCAAGCTGGTTATGCATAAGAGATTCTATGTAAAATTTTCACCGCTCTAATTGTTCAAAAATGAGATAAATTTTTAATAACTATTCTATTTGATCAAATAGTTACTACAATAAGCGAAAATTTTATTTATAAGTTCTGTCTTCATGAAAAAATATCAGATTTTTGTATCTTCAACTTATGTTGATTTAATTAATGAACGTCAAGCTGCTGTTGAAGCAATCCTAAAAGCTGGTCATATCCCTGCTGGGATGGAGTTATTTACAGCCTCAAATCAAAGTCAATGGACTATTATCCAAAAGTGGATAGATGAGTCAGACATTTATATGCTAATTCTGGGAGGACGTTATGGATCAATAGAACCTAGCTCTGGACTGAGCTATACAGAATTAGAATATAATTATGCTTTGTCCCAAAATAAACCTTTATTTGCTGTCATTATGAAAGATGAGGCACTTGATGAAAAAGTTAAACAATCAGGAAGATCTGTTTTAGAATCAGATAACCCTCAAAAATTAAAAGATTTTAAAGCTAAGGTACTATCATATATGTCTTCTTTTTTCGAAGACTATAAAGATATTAAATTAGCAGTCCATGAAAGTGTTGGAAAGCTACAGCAAGAAAATAAATTAATTGGTTGGGTACGAGCTGATGAACTATTAAATCCGCAACAATATCTAGACCAAATTACCGCTTTACAAAAAGAAAAAGAGGATTTGCATAAAGAAAATTTACAGCTTAAAAAAAGAGTTCCAAAGGGTTCAACCACTGAAGATGATTTAGATGAACTCATAAATCTTTTTTCTAAAGAAAAAGTTTCTTTGAAAAGATTAAAAACTGATGAGAATGGATATCCTGATGAAATTTCCACATTAGATGCAATAAAAACATTCAGAAATACACTTGTGACGGGTGTATCTAATTCAAGGAATTCTGGAGCACAAAGTCTGTTTGTTTTCTATGAGTTGGGGACGCCATTACAAATTCATGGGTTAATTCAAACCGAAAAGGTTACTAATAGTTCTGCAGTGAGAAGAACTGTACTTACTGAGAAGGGTAAAAATTTCTTGGCACATCTTTCTAAAAAAGATATTTCTGAAACTTATTAATTATGAAAACTTCCTAAAATTAACATAATACGCCTTATACGAAATACTTGAATTTTTCCTTTTTATATCAATATTTTAACGTAAGCCGTTCTAAGTTTCAGCACACTGGAACGGCTTTTTCGTGACTATTCATGTTCCACGTATGTTTCTTAATCAACGTTCCACCTTTTTTGATTAGTTCAGTTGAACAATCGCCTTAACCTTTTGGCAAGAAAAAGCGACTATTGAAGTCGCCTTTTTCGTGTATTTTAATCACTAAAATAAGGCTTGTGAAGAAAACTTAACGAGGAATTACGCCATACAGCATTAAATGCACAGTGTGTTCAATGGTACGTTGGTACATACTACGGTTACGTAATGTTTTACCCGTCACCATCTCCATTTGCGTTGCAAAATCAGCATAGTTCTGAGTAATTGCCCAAATATTGATAATCAATAATTCTGGATCAATATCTTGAGACAATTTGCCTTGTTCTTGCCACGTTTGAATCACTTTGGTTTTACGCTTAAATAGCTTTTTCAAAGGGCCTTTTAAGATGGGCAAAATATGTGGCGCACCTTGAATGATTTCCAAGGCAAATAAACGAGAAGCCTTAGGCTGGTCACGCGAGCTTTCAAGCTTTTGAATCAGATAGTGGGTCAGTGCTTCTGTTGGTTCAAGCTCTGACTCTAAAGTTTGTAAGGGAGCAAGCCACTTTTGTAATACGGTGGTCAAGACTTCCACATAGAGGGATTCTTTATTTTCATAATAATAGAAAATATTCGACTTATGCATATTCGCAAGCTGAGCAATCTCATCGAGACTAGCACCACTGAACCCATAGACAGAGAAAACATCGAGGGCAGCATTCAGCAGTTGATTGCGCTTTTGTGTACTTTTTTTCTGTTCCATCTGCGAGCTTGATTCAAAAAATGTCTTTGACATTGTAAGATAAATTGTCGGATTTGTGCACAACAACACAGTTTTTTTATTTAAAAAGTTGTGATTCTACGATCAGTGGTAGGGATCTATTTGATAATTATTAGAATCTAAACTCTAAAATACATATTTTGTTAATAATTCGATCATGATCGCGGCAGCATCTGCATGATGCTTGAGATATTTTAGTGCAATTTTGAAGAGGAACACGGTTTTAGCTAGCTAAAACCGCATCAAGGACTTGTTGTTCAAGTTGCGCAAAAGCAATGCTCTTTTTACGAGGGCGGGGGAGATTAACTTTGAAATCCTGTGCAATATGACCCTGATCAAGCAGGATAATTCGATCAGCCAATTGCACGGCCTCACTAACATCATGGGTGACTAAAACGGCAGTAAAGCCTTGTTCTTTCCACAGTTGTTCAATCAGATTTTGCATTTCCAAACGCGTTAATGCATCCAGCGCTCCAAGTGGTTCATCTAGCAGCAAAATGCGTGGAGAATGGGACAATGCTCGTGCTAAAGCAACACGTTGCCGTTGTCCACCCGAAAGTTGTGCAGGCCATTGTGAGGCTTTATCTTTTAAGCCAACTTTTTCTAATAGCGTTCTTGCCAGCGTATGTTGATGTTTGGATAAGCCGAGTTGTACATTTGCTAAAACACTTTTCCATGGCAATAATCTTGGGTCTTGGAACATGACTCGAATATCCGCACTGCTAATGCCTTCACGAAAATTTCGAGCAGATTGAAATTTGATTTCACCATAGCTGGGTTTTTCTAATTGAGCGATAAGGCGCAATAAGGTGCTTTTCCCACACCCACTCCGACCAACGATTGCAACAAATTCACCAGCTTCGATCTGGAGGTCTAAATCTTCAAGCACCTTGACCTCTGCATAGAATTTATACAGTTGCTCGATCAGAATCTCTGCCCCATTGGCAGATGAGGGTGCTGTTTTTACTGCAGTAAGTGTTTGAATTTCATGATTGTCATGAAAATTTAGGTTTAAATTACTCATTTTTAGTCCCCCTTTTTATTTTTGATAACCCGCATGCCAGCGTAATAAATAACGTTCCAATGCTTGCGCCAGTACATCTGCTAATTTACCGAGTAAGGCGTACAGTAAAATACCGACCAAGACGATATCTGTTTGCAAAAACTCACGTGCATTCATGGTCATATAGCCGATACCTGCTTGTGCTGAAATCGTCTCTGCAACGATGAGTAAGACCCATACCAAGCCTAGGGAGAAACGTAGTCCCACCAGAATCGAAGGCATGGCACCGGGGAGAATAATCTCTTTATAGAGTTGCCAGCGATTGAGTCCGTAACTTTTACCCATTTCAATCAGTTGAGGATCGACGGAACGAATACCATGATAGGTGTTGATATACATCGGGAAAAACACCCCAACAGCCACCAAAAACAGCTTGGCGGTTTCATCAATGCCGAACCATAAAATCACCAATGGAATCAGAGCAAGTGCAGGGATATTGCGGATCATTTGCAAGGTGGTATCAAGTAAGGTTGATGCGATGCGAGATGAACCATTCAATAAGCCTAAAATGAGATCTAAACCACCTCCAATCAATAAACCGAGTAAGGCACGACCAGCACTGACTTGGACGTGCTGCCAAAGTTCACCACTGACCAATAGTTGCCAAAATGCACTCACCACTGCGCTTGGAGCGGGTAAAACACGATTTTGTAAAATGCCTGAGCTTGACGCAATTTGCCAAATGCTCAAAAGTAGAATTGGAAATAGCCAAGGGAGCAAACCTTTAGTGATATGTTTTGTTCCACGTGAAACATTGCTCAAATAAAGTTGTTTGGTCATGCGCTTTCCTTGCTTGGAAGTCTGGATTGCTTTTCTTCAGGTACATAGTTGTTGGCAATGATTTCTCCAAAAGGACCAGTCAAATGCGGTTGTGCCAGTTTTTGTCGTGTCTGTAAGGGAAGTAATGGGAACACCAATTCAGCAAACCGAATTGATTCTTCTAGATGTGGGTAGCCAGAGAAGATAAAGGTATCAATGCCTAAATCCGCATATTCTTGAATGCGTGCAGCCACAGTTTCTGGGTCACCAACTAAAGCTGTACCAGCACCACCACGGACCAAACCAATACCTGCCCATAAATTTGGCGAGACTTCGAGTTGGTCTTTACGTCCGCCGTGCAAAGCGGCCATTCGTTGTTGACCAACAGAGTCCATTTGTGCAAATTTTTTCTGTGCTGCTGCAATTGTTGCATCATCTAAATATTGGATCAGTTCATTAGCAGCTGCCCATGCCTGTTCATTGGTTTCGCGAACAATCACATGTAAGCGAATGCCATAAGTGAGTGTGCGGCCTTTAGCTGCTGCTTTGGCGCGGAGATATTCAATTTTCTCTTTTACTGCGGCAGGAGGTTCACCCCAAGTTAAATAGGTATCGACCTGTTCTGCCGCTAATTCAGTTGCAGCTTCTGATGAACCGCCAAACCATAACGGTGGATAAGGACGTTGTACGGGTGGGTAGAGCAGTTTGGCATCATCGACACTTAACCGCTCACCATGAAAAGTGAAGGACTCACCTGTATGAGAGCGGGTCAAGATTTCACGCCAGATTTTGACATATTCGGATGCGGTTTGATAACGTGTGTTATGGTCTTCATACAGGCCATCACCTTTAAGCTCTTGTTCATCACCACCTGTCACTAGGTTCAATAAAATACGACCATTAGACAGGCGATCAAAGGTTGCTGCCATTCGTGCGGCCAATGCGGGTGTGGTAATGCCTGGGCGCAGTGCCACCAAAAATTTAAGTTGTTTGGTGGCATCAATTAAGCTGGCGGCTGTGATCCAAGGGTCTTCACAAGAACGTCCCGTTGGAATTAATACACCTGCATAGCCGAGATTATCCACCGCTACAGCAATCTGTTTCATATAAGCATGATCAACTTGACGTGCACCCTTGCTGGTACCTAAATAACGACTGTCACCGTGAGTGGGGATAAACCAGAAAATATTCATGTTGATATTCCTTATAAAATCAATCTTTATTGAGTTGTCCAAACACTGTGCTGGATATCAATGTGCACAGGAATCAATTGCTCTTGTTTAAATAAATCGGCAATTTGTTGCTGATGCTGAATTACTTCAGTAGTCAGTGGTTGAACAGGAGAGGGTTTCGGTCTTTTATCGAGTACACGTTGTGCTACAGGAGTGCTTAAACCAGTACTATTTACATAGATCTGTAAGGCTGGGTCTTGGTGTTGCACAATCCACTGATCTGCAAGATTGATGGTCTTTATTAACTTGAGGGCAGACTCTGGATGCTTTTGAATGAAGCTTGGATTGCCAATATAAAAAGAATAAGTGGTAGCAAAAGCAGAGCCATCGATCAAGGTTTTGGTATGACCTTGTAGCTCGGCAGTACCTAGGTAGGGTTCCCAAATCGCCCATGCATCTACGGCTTGTTTATCAAATGCTGCACGGGCATCAGCAGGCGATAACCAAATTGGTTGAATGTCATGCCATGATAAGCCTGCTTTTTGCAATGTTTTTGCAAGTAGCTCATGAGCACTTGAACCTTTTTGTACAGCGATACGCTTGCCTTTCAAATCTTGAAGGGTATCGATTTGATCCTCAGCATGAACCAATACCGCTTGACCAGTGGCTGGAACGACTTCATAGGCAATGTAACGTAACGGTTTTGCTGCGGCTTGTGCAAAAATGGGAGGTGTATTCCCGACATAGCCAAAGTCAACCGCACCAACGGCAAGCGCTTCTAACATTTGTGGCCCTGCTGGAAATTCACGCCATTCAATTTTGGTCTTGGGAAATTCTTGTTCAAAGAGTTTTTGTTGTTTTGCAACCAATAAAGCGAGTGATGATTTCTGGAAGCCAATTGTCAGTGTTTTGATCGCCGTGTGTTGATTGCTTGAAGCCGCTTTTTCCGTATTTTGAGATTCGGTCTTTTGGCAGCCACTGATTGAAAATGCAGAGATCAGTAAGCCGAGAATAGAAACTTTCGCTAATAACGTCATGATGATCCCCTATTATCGAATGTTGTTCTTTAATACGGCATCTTGAATCACAAGTTGCTTTGGAATCAGTTGTTGTGCGAAGAACGCGTTAGCCACATCTTGTTGTTCTGTCACAACCTTTTCTGAAATAGGTTGAACGCCAAAACCCATACGAGATATCGAGGTCTTTAACACATCAAACCCAAGACCAATCGGCTTTTCGAGTAGTTTTGCTGCATCTTCAGGATGTGCTTTGACCCAGTCTGTGGTCTGATTCAGTGTGGTAATCACTGTTTGTAAAACTGCTGGATTGTTCTCCGCATATTGGCGATCTGCCAAATAAAATTGATGGTTGTTCACCAGATTTTCGCCGTTGGCAATCACTCGGGCTTGGATTTGATGCTCGGCTGCAGCAAGGAACGGATCCCAAATAACCCAAGCATCAACCACGCCTTTTTCAAAGGCTGCACGTGCATCTGAAGGCGGTAAATAAACAGGTTGAATATCACTGAGCTTGAGATTGTGAGCTTCAAGTAGTTTAAGGAGGAGATAATGTACATTCGAACCTTTATTGAGTGCGATGCGTTTACCTTTTAGGTCTTGGATCGATTGTATAGGTGAGTCTTTTTGAACGATTAATGCCTCAGCTGTTGGAGCAGGTGGTTGGTTGGCGACATAAATCAAATTGGGATTCGCTGCTTGTGCGAAGATCGGTGGCGCTTCGCCTGCTTCACCAAAAACCACACTTCCTACATTCAAACCTTCCAGAAGCTGGGGACCCGCTGGGAATTCAATCCATTTCACCTTGATTCCCTGAGCAGCAAGGCGTTTTTCTAATTCACCTTTTGTTTTAACGATCGGCAAGATGCCATACTTTTGAAAGCCGATATTGAATGTTGTGGTTTCTTGTTGTGTTGTTGCTTGCTGCTCAGGTTTCTTTGCACAACCTGTGACTCCCATCAAACTGGCAAGGCTCGCTGCAATGATGAGATATGACCATGAATGCTTGCTTGAAATGATCATGTTGGTTGTGCTCCCCAAAAAATCAAAGATTGAATTAAGATGAGCAACCACGCTAAAACTTTTTCTATGATAGAAAAAATAACGAATTAGGCTTTATTTATAAGGAAAAGTGCAAAACACAAGATTGCATAAGCTTAGCCATGCTTTGTATAAACGCGATCATCAGAAAAGTTTATAAGATATTGTTTTTAATTTAATTAATTTTGGTATTTCAAGAAAACGACTATTTTTTATTTTAGATCAATCAGTAATATTGATGTGTTGTAGATATCTTTATGAGAAATAAAAATATCTACAACCTAAATGAACTCAAACTAAAACTTTTTTAAAGACTAAGGAGTTACGTTGATAGTTATAGAGCGCTTGGCGAGCATTGGGTAAATCATCGATACTGGCCGCGATAAAGCCTTGTTCCAAGAACCAGTGGGCCGTGCGAGTGGTTAGCACGAACAGTTGTTGAATGCCTTGTTGTTTGGCTTTAGTTTCTAGAAATTGCAAGATCTGGCTGCCACGATTGGATTTTCGATAGTTTGAATCCACAGCAACGCAGGCAATTTCTGCTGAACGGATTTCATTTTCTCCTGTAGGGATGGGGTAGAGTGCCGCACAGGCCAAAATCATGCCGTCACGTTCAATCACGGCAAATTGCTCAATTTCGCTTTCAAGAAGTTCGCGTGAGCGATAGACCAGAATTCCTTCTTGTTCGAGTGGGCGAAGTAGGTTAATCAAACCACCGACATCTTGGATGTTGGCGATTCGTACCTCCTCATAGTGAGCATCTGTGATTAGTGTACCGACCCCATCACGTGTAAATAGTTCTTCAATCAATGCACCATCATACGCATAAGAAATTAGATGCACACGATGTACACCAGACAATGATGCCTGTTGAGCTTGTTTGAGGTGTAAGGCAAACTCAGGATATTGTGATTGGAATTGTTGAATATAGGGTTCAAGTTGACGCGGACTTAACTCGCGTAGCAGTTGTTGTTGATCATTGATTAGCCCTTGTTTTTCACCTAAGAAAATCAGTTTATCGGCGTTTAATGCAGTTGCCGTTTTGGTTGCGACTTCTTCAGCGAGTAAATTAAAGACTTCACCCGTGGTTGAATAGCCAGTTGGCCCTAATAAAACAATATTATGGTTATCTAAATGACGTTGAATTGCATCGGTATCAATCGAACGTACATCGCCCGTGAGTTGGAAGTCGATTCCTTCACGAATACCGTAAGGTTTTGCAGTCACGAAATTGCCTGAAACCACATCAATGCGTGCGCCGTACATCGGCGAGTTGGCTAAACCCATGGATAATAGAGCTTCAATTTCTAGGCGAATTGAACCCACGGCATTCATTACACCACGTAGAGATTCGCGTGTGGTAATGCGACGATTTTGATGAAACGGTGTTTCGATCTGTTGTTGATGTAGATTTTGATTAATCTGAGGACGTGCGCCGTATACGAGGATTAAGCGAATGCCTAAAGAATGCAGCAGGGCAATATCGTGAATAATATGCTGAAAATTTTCATGCTGAACGGCTTCACCACCGAACATCAGAACAAAGGTTTTATCTCGGTGTGCATTAATATAAGGTGCAGAATGGCGAAACCAATGTACATAATGTTGAGTGCTGTGATGCAATTTTTCTACAGGCTTACTTGGCATACCGATCTCAAATCAACAGATATGAGATGATTCTAAACAAAAAAACTCAAACTCACATGGTTTAGTTTAATAAAAAGCACTCAAATGAAATTTGAGTGCGATCTTGTGAGCCATCCATCTCATATAGGACTATGTGGTGTAGTTAGAATGCTCTAATAGTGACAATACTATTATCATCTGAGTTAACTAAGATATAGTCGTTGTTGATTTTGTACCATTGTTGATTACGTCCCGGCTTCGGTAGATTATTTTCTTTATAATCTATTTTATAGCCATTGCCACGGTAGTGTTGGGGCATGACATATCCCGCTTGCCAGCGATGTTGTTTCAAGCGCTCTACACCACGTTCCTCACGCATCCGGCGTTCACGCATCCGGTTGTCATTATCTGAACGTTCAAAATTGCGACCATGTTTGCCTCGCGTATCTTCATCGCGATCAAATGGAGGACTCGCAAAACTTGTTACACTCCCCAATAAGGCAGTTGAACCTAAAATCAAAATAATGAAAAAATTTTTCATGATACACCTAATATCGGATGTCTCTCATGTGAAAACTGTACCTTAAAAATGCAGAGAAACTGTGAAGATCAATTCATTGTTCCTTTAAAAAGATGAAGATAATTTACACGGCTCTCTGCATCAAGTTAGTCTTCAATGCTGTTTGGAATTATTCTCATAAAGTCTTAATCTTGCGCATCAATACTTTGCCCATTCATGTCTAGGCTATCATCACCCATCAGATAAAGATAGGCAGGCATGATGCTGTCTGGTGTAGGTAACACTTTTGGATCTTCATCTGGATAGGCTTTAGCACGCATTGCGGTACGTGTTCCACCTGGATTAATACAGTTATAGCGAATGTTTGGGAAGCTATTTTCTAAGGCAAAGATTTTGCTCATGGCTTCCGTCGCAATCTTGGAAACAGAATAAGCACCCCACAATGCACGTGCTTCACGCCCAACACCGGAACTGGTAAAGATCACAGAAGCATGATCTGATTTTTCGAGTAAAGGTAATAAGGCTTGAGTTAAAGCAAAAGGCGCACGTAAATTTACCGCCATTACATCATCCCAGACATCCACAGGATAATTGGCGAGTTCCACACGATCACCTAGCATGCCAGCATTGTGCAAAATACCATCTAAACGACCAAACTGCTGTTCTAAGGTATCGACCAAAAGCTCATAATCATGACTCGATGCCGTTGAGAGTTGTAATGGGAGAATAGCAGGTTGCGGCGCACCTAAAGCCTCAATTTCATCATAAATGACTTCAAGTTTGTTTAAGGTACGACCGTGTAATACCACCGTTGCACCATGAAGGGCATAACTCATCGCAGCAGCTCGTCCGATCCCATCACCAGCACCTGTGATTAAGATAATGCGATCTTTAAGTAGATCTGGGCGAGGTTGATATTCTGAATATTTCATTGTTATGCCTCCTGTTGTTATCTGAGTTGTTTAACTCATCATACCCTGATTTTCTGCTAAAACTGTGATTTTCTGTTGGAGCAATTGTTGAAGCTCAGCAACAGTGTGAATAATGGCATCTGCTTGCCACGCACTAAGATCATCACGGGATTCAATAGGTAAATAGCCATATGCAGCTAGAATGGTGTACATCTCTGCATGACGACCCGCATCAATATCACGAGGATGATCTCCGACATAGATAATCTCTTTCGGATCAATCTGTAGTTGTTTTGCCGCTAAATACATGGGTTCAGGATCTGGTTTAGTTTTACTCACATCTTCAGGACAAACCAAAACAGAACAACGTTCAGTCAGTTGCAATTCTGCCAGTAAGGACTCACTCAAACCACGTGGTTTATTGGTCACGATCCCCCAAGGAATCTGATTTGCCTCAAGTTGTTCAAGTAATGGATACATACCCTTAAATAGATCAGTATCAACGACGATGTTGTCACCATATACATCTAAAAAGCGTTGGCGATGTGCTAAGAAAATAGGATCAGTGAGTTCTAATTCAGGATAAACCAATTTCACCATAGCACGCGCGCCCTCGGACACTTGGGTGCGAATGAGTTCTGCATCAACGACTGGACGTTGCTCGTCCCGACACATTTGCTGAATGATTCGAATAAAGTCAGCTGCTGTGTCAATTAAGGTGCCATCTAGATCAAATAAAACAGCTTTCATTAAGCACCTGTATTCGTAGTATGAACCATGTAATTCACATCAACATTTGGGGCAAGCCAATAGTGCTTGGTGATCGGATTGTAATGTAAGCCAATCATTTCCTTGAGGGTTAAACCTGCATTGCGAATATCATGTGCCATTTCTGAAGGGCGGATGAATTTATGATAATCATGTGTGCCCTTTGGCAGTAAGCGCAATACATATTCTGCGCCAATAATCGCAAATAAATAAGATTTTGGATTGCGATTAATAGTTGAAAAGAACACATGACCACCGGGTTTCACCAAATTTTGGCAAGCTTGAACAATTGATACAGGATCAGGTACGTGCTCCATCATTTCCATGCAAGTAACGACATCATATTGACCTGCTTGCTCTAGTGCTAGTTGCTCAACAGGAATTTGGCGATATTCGATATTTTGTACATTTTCTTGTTGCGCATGTAGGCGGCCCACTGCAAGCGGAGCCTCACCCATATCAATGCCGAGAACATCAGCACCACGACGGGCCATACTCTCAGCCAAAATTCCACCACCACAGCCGACATCAAGGACTTTTTTACCCGCTAAACCACCAACGCGTTCATCAATCCAGTTTAGGCGTAAGGGGTTGATTTGATGGAGCGGGCGAAATTCCGAATGTTGATCCCACCATTTGGCAGCCAATGCTTCAAATTTTGCGATTTCTTGCGGATCAACATTCAATTGCGACATGGTGTCACCTCTATATTAGGATGATTATTTCGGTTTAATCTTTGGGTAGTGTAGCGATTCTGGCAAAAAAAGCGATAAATCCTATAAAAAACTTCACAGAAGAAAAACGAATTAGTCGAGTTTGCTTTATATTTAGCATATAAACTTACGAAAAATGCTTAGAGGAAAAGCACAGGCAATGAAAAAGTTAGTACTCAGTGGTTTAGGTGCAGTTGCGTTGACGTTTTCAATGAATGCAATGGCTGCCAATTTTGTTGAAGGCAAAGACTATACAGTTGTGGCCAATCCTGGAAAAACGGTTGCGCCAGCAGGACAATACGAAGTCCGTGAATTTTTCTGGTATGGCTGTGGTCACTGCTATAACCTTGAGCCGCATATGCAAACTTGGTTAAAGAAAATTCCAAAAGATGTGTATTTCCTTCGTACACCAGCAGCCATGAATAAAGTGTGGGAACAAGGTGCGCGTGGTTACTATGTGTCAGAGGCGCTTGGTGTTCGTAAGAGAACTCATATTCCACTGTTCCATGCGATTCATGAGGGTGGTCAGCAGATCTTTGACCAAGCCTCTCAAGCGAAGTTCTTTGCGCGTTACGGTGTGCCAGAACAGAAAT
Organism: Acinetobacter sp. ATCC 27244; assembly: GCF_000156555.1. NCBI lineage: Bacteria > Pseudomonadati > Pseudomonadota > Gammaproteobacteria > Moraxellales > Moraxellaceae > Acinetobacter > Acinetobacter sp. ATCC 27244. The sequence goes on along the minus strand of NZ_GG665966.1, from coordinate 124,818 downwards.
TTAATAGTATGTTTAACTCTTTCCCAATTACTGCAAAAATTGCGGAATCAAATCAGTTGGCTCAACAGTACCAATTGACAGGCGTACCTGCAGTCGTGGTAAACGGGAAATATGTGGTACAGGGTGAAGATGCAAAAGTCACCCAAGTGGTTGACTTCTTGCTAGAAAAAGAGCGTAAAGGCAAATAAAATTGCCATTTAACTCAAATACAAAGGACTGAGGAATTACCACAGTCCTTTTTTATTCAGGGTTATTCACTATCCAAAGCTTCTATGTCAATTTGCACTTTTTGTGTAGGTAGAGATAAAGCTTGGTTGACGTACAGGTTAATTAATTTTTCCCGTGAGCCGATTGAGCGTTGGTAATAGCTTGAATTTAATAATAAGGCTGCACCGTAGGTCAGTGACCAAATATAAGACAAATAATCACGAATCGACATATCATAATTTTGCGACTTTAAATATTTTTCGGTCATTTCTTTCAAAGAAACAATACGTTGCTGACGAATTTCATAGAGCTCATCAAAGAGATGTTTTAACTTTGATTCAGTCATGGTGAGATGTTCTTCTAATTGATGCAATAGAATCGTACGACTTGGTGCTTTTAGATGATAGAGCATATAGCGAGGCGCATATTCTTTAACATCAGTATTATATTTATCTGAAATTTTTAAAATTTCTTTTTCATTTTGAATAATAAGTTCCAGTAGCAGTTCGTTTTTGCTGCGGAAATGTTTGTATAGTGTACCTTTGGCAATGTCCAGTTCGGCAACCAGTTCATCTAGGGTCATTTCTTGGTTGTTTTCTAGTAATAGTTTTTCAGCAACCTGCAAAATTTTTTCTTTGCGAATTAAGAACTGTGTATGACGATCAGGATTCATGATGCTTATAAGCTCCTCATAGTGTTCTAAACGGCAATGCTTTATTGTCTAATGCATAATAACGCGAAGCAATGCTTTTATATATCAAACTTTAAGCTTGATATAGTCAAACGTTTTGTGGTTCCCAATTTGAGATCCCATTAAATAACAAACGAACCTGAGTGGTTGCGTTGTCTATAAATAGATTCTGTTGTTCTAATAAATCATCGATCTCAAACTGTTTGGGTAGATTGATCCACGTCATCGCCCATGTAAAAGACATATTGATTAAAATGGTTGATAAGACTTGTAAATGTTTGGCGTCTTTAATGTGCTTGAAGGTTTCAAGCTTGCAGAGATCAATAGCGAGATCTTCAATCAAAAACTCAATTTCACGTGCAATTGCGATTCTTACCGTTTCAGATCCACCCCAACGTTCGGCAATCATAAACTGCCATTGTTGCGGACTATGATTGACCGCTTGCACGAACAGCTCAATACTGGTGCGGGTTTTAGCTGCTCCACTATGTTTTAGATAGCTTTGACCGAGTTGATGAATTAGACTTTTGAGATGTAAAGAGACTTGATCAACGAGCTCTTGCCCCAGTGCTTCCATATCTTGGAAATGACGATAAAACGCTGTTGGTACTAAACCAACTTCACGAGCAACTTCTCGCAAACTAATACTACTAAATGAGCGCCCAGAGGTACTGAGGTGAAGTGCTGCATCCAGTAGAGCTTGCCGACTCTGTTGTTTTCGTTCATCTCTAATCGACATGAATAAGATCCATTAAAACCATACGATAGAGTCTAGCAAAAAAAATAGCTTTTTTTTAGCTTTAATCCATTGCTCAATCAGACACTTTTTAGCTTTTGGCAAATTCAGTCACATTTTCAGCAGGATCAGCATCTCCTCAAGGCGTTGTTTTTTTCAAGAGAATTTAAGCATTTATAAAAAAGAGTAAAAAACACTCGGAAAATTAGTGAACAAGTGTTGACTCAGTGAACACAAGTTAATATAGTGTACACATGTTCACTACATGAACATTTGTTCACTCAATATAAATAGCCAGATACAAAACGAGGAACGTATGAACGCAAAGTTAGGGTATCAGCCACACTGGGTTAGAGAAGATTTTGTTGATTTTGTTTTGCAAAAAATAAAACCAACTTTTGCTTGGAAACGTATTCTTGCTGAAGTGACAGCAGTACGCTCATTAAGTACAGATATGGTTTTATTGACTTTAAAGCCAAATCATAACTTTGACCTTTCGCAAGTAAGTGCAGGACAAAGTATTTTGATTACCTTGATGATTCAGGGGATTTATCATCAGCGTAGTTATTCAATTATTGATATTACGCCACAAGGTGAGATCCGTCTGGGAATCAAAGTGCAAGGTCTGGTTTCTAGCGCAGCTCAGCTTTTACATGTGGGTGATTGTATCGAAATCTCGCAAGCACAAGGTGATTTTGTTTTGCACCAAGGGCAGCAACCCGCGCTATTAATTGCATCAGGTTCTGGTATTACTGCCATCTATTCTTTATTGCAACAAGCGATTACACAGAACTTAAAAGAAATTCATGTGGTGTACTTCAACCGCGCTGAAGTGTTCCATCAAGAGGTCGTGGATTTGGCGAAACAATATCCACAGCTAAAATATCATTTCTTTAATACCTCTGTAGCCAAACAACATTTAGATACAGCTTTATTAGAGCAATTGGTACCGAATTTTAAAGAAATTCAAGCCTATGCATGTGGTCACCACAGCATGATGCATCAAGCACAAGAGATCTATATGCAACATGGTGCAGCAGAAAATTTCCATCAGGAATTCTTCCAGCCTGTGCAGTTGGAACAGTCCAATGAAGCCCAACAGATTACCTTCCGTCGTGCACAACAGAACTTTATTGCAACGACGAATCTCCTAAGTAGTGCAGAACAAGCAGGTTTACGCCCACAACATGGTTGCCGTATGGGTGTATGTAACCGCTGTAGCTGTACCAAAGTCAGCGGCGTGACACAAAATGTGATCACGGGTGAAATTGATGATCAACCGAACCGCGCAATCAAATTATGTGTGAGTCAGGCGCTTAGCCCAGTCACGATTGACCTATAAAAAGAAATATTGAGGATTATCACAATGAATATGGCATTAGAGTTTAAAACAGCATCCAAATCGGCCCATTTAACACCTGAGCAAGTTGCAGAGTTTGGTCGCCGTGTAGAAGCAATTCGTCTTGAGGTGATGCAAAACCTTGGTGAACAAGATTCGAAATATATCTACAAAGTGCGTAATTTTGTGCGTTATACCGAGATTGCTTCACGTAGCATGTTGATGTTTGGAGGCTGGATTCCACCTGTATGGTTAGTCGGAACAGCAATGCTGGGCGTTTCTAAAATCGTAGAAAACATGGAGCTTGGACACAATGTTATGCATGGCCAGTTTGACTGGCTGAATGATCCAAGTTTACGTGGTGAAGACTATGATTGGGACAATACCTGTTCAGGCAATGACTGGCGTTATACGCATAACTATATGCACCATACTTACACCAATATCGTTGGTAAAGACCACGATGTCGGCTATGGTATTTTACGCGTAAGTGAAGATCAGAAATGGGAAGTCCGTCACTTGGCGAATATTCCATTGGCATTGCAATTGATGTTCTTTTTCCAGTGGTATGTGGGCGTACAAAATTTACATTTGGAAGATGCTTTAGTCTATAAAACCAAAACCTGGAAACAGGTATGGGCAGACGCTGCTGAGTTCCGTAAAAAAGCCAAACGCCAAGTTCTAAAAGATTACGTATTTTTCCCTGCGATTGCGACCATTAACTTTATTCCTGTGTTAGCTGGAAATGCAGTGGCGAACATTATCCGTAATCTTTGGTCATCGGCAGTGATTTTTAATGGTCACTTCACCGAAGATGCTGAAACTTTTGAAGCAGACAATACGGAAAATGAAACCAAGGCTGAATGGTACTTACGCCAGATTCGTGGTTCAAGTAACTTCACCGGTGGGAAATGGATGCACTTTATGAGTGGTAATTTAAGCCATCAGATTGAACACCATTTATTCCCAGATATGCCAGCCAATCGTTATGAAGAAGTTGCACCTAAAATCAGAGCGTTATGTGCTGAATATGGTATCAACTATAACGAAGCGAACTTTATGAAGCAGTTTTGGACGGTTTGGGTTCGTTTAGCCAAATGTTCACTGCCAAATGATGTTGGTAGCCATCTTGCTCAAGCAATAAGCAAACTGAAGGCAAAATTGAAGTTTGCTTAAATGAGTGAATTGTAACGAATAAGTAAAACGGAATAGGTAGGCAAATGAGCTATACTATGGCGCAATTACTTTTGTGCCATAGTTTTAAGGAATCATTATGCGTATTGACCAGAGAGCATTAGACCAATTACGAGAGGTAAAAATTACCCGTAACTATACCCGTTACGCTGAAGGTTCAGTTTTGGTTGAGTTTGGTCATACCAAAGTGCTGTGTACAGCAAGCATTGACAACTCTGTTCCACGATTTTTAAAAGGACAAGGGCAAGGTTGGGTGACTGCTGAATATGGCATGTTACCGCGTTCAACACATACCCGTAGTGATCGTGAAGCAGCACGCGGTAAGCAAAGTGGTCGTACTCAAGAGATTCAACGTTTGATTGGTCGTAGTTTGCGTGCCATGGTGGATTTGAAGAAGTTAGGTGAAAACACCATTACGATTGACTGTGATGTGATCCAAGCGGATGGCGGAACGCGTACCGCAGCAATTACAGGTGCAGCAGTGGCTTTGGTTGATGCAATGAATGTATTGCTGAGCAACAAAAAAATTAAACAAGACCCTTTAAAAGGTCTGATCGCTGCAATCTCGGTGGGAATGTATCAAGACGAAGTTCTCCTCGATTTATGCTACGAAGAAGATTCAAATTGCCAAACGGATTTAAACGTGGTGATGACACAAGCGGGTGAATTTATTGAAATTCAAGGAACGGCAGAAGATAAACCGTTTACTCGCCAACAGTGTAATGCCATGTTAGAGCTTGCAGAAAAAGGAATCGCGGAATTGATTCAGAAGCAACAGCAAGCACTCGGTTGGTAAGTTCCAGTTGATAGTGCGGGCGGTCTGGTTTTTTTAGACCGCCTTTTTTTTATTTGAATGCGACCTAATAGATTATCATTGATAACATCATAATAGGATGTTTATATTTAAAGACCTGTTACCGGAATAGCCTACAAAGATCAAGCGAATACTTTCATAAAGTAACAGAGCACTCTGATTTACCCCATTTTATTTTGATAGATTGAGTAAAAATTGAAATGAAGAATGATAGGGGAAATGATGCTACAGATATTTCTGGTATTTCTAACAGCAGTTACGTTTGTATTAATGGCGGTTGATCCGCGACCAAATGATGTGGCGGAGTCAAAATCAGCGTGGACTGAACAGACCAAAGCATCTGATCATTCAAAACCAGATGCTTCGTTCACTGAGCAATCAACGATGAATAAAAATGATTCCGAGCAGGTTTAGGCATTAAAACGCATCGATAAATCAACAGCTCTTACATCTTTGGTGAGCACACCCATTGAAATGTAATCCACACCTGTTGTCGCAACTTCGCGTAAATTCTCAATGGTGATATTGCCAGAAGCTTCTAATTTACAGCGACCTGCAACATGTTTTACAGCATCAATCATTTGTTGCTGACTAAAGTTATCTAACATGACAATATCCGCACCTGCCTCAAGTGCCTGATTGAGTTCGCCCCAAGTTTCAACTTCAACTTCGACAGGTTTACCTGGCGCGATTTCATGGGCTTTGGTAATCGCTTGTGCAATACCACCCGCTGCCATGATGTGATTTTCTTTAATCAGGAAGGCATCAAATAAACCTAAACGATGGTTTTGACCACCACCTACAGCCACTGCATATTTTTGTGCGATGCGTAAACCAGGTAAGGTTTTTCGTGTATCGAGTAGTTTGGTATGTAAGCCATCCAGTTGTTTTACATAACTGGCTGTTTTGGTTGCAACTGCTGAAAGTGTTTGGATAAAGTTTAAAGCTGGACGTTCCACTGTCAATAAACTACGGGCTGAACCTGCAAGCTTTAAAAAAGCTTCATTGGCAGCCACAACATCACCTTCTTGTTTTAACCAAGTCACCTGAACCGTGTTGTCATAAGCTTGAATCAGTGCATTGACCCAAGGTTGACCCGCCAAGACCATTTCTTCACGGCTGATAATAGTTGCAGTTGCTTGTTCATCTGCTGGTGTGAGCATGGCGGTGATATCACCGTCCCCAATATCTTCTTGTAATGCTTGTTGAATATTGATTTGAATAGATTGTTCAAGCAAAGATTGAGGAATACTCATACCATTTCCAGTAGATTTTGACTAAAAAACTTGGGGCTTATATTAGCACCCTCGGCTTAAAAAATAAGTATTTCATCTCGATTATTCTGGACAAAGCATGTCAAAATGGAAACATAAATATTAAATTGCTGATTCGAGTCACAATGTCACAATCTAGATTTACGCAAGTTCAAGATGGAATATTATTGGGTGCAACACAGATTGCATCACCAAATTTTAACGCACGCCCCGCGGATATCGATATTCAATTGATTGTGATTCATAACATCAGCTTACCGCCGTCGCAGTTTGGTGGTGGTTATATTCAGCAGTTTTTTCAGAATCAATTGGATTGGTCACTGCATCCTTATTTTCAGACCATTGAAGGTATGCAGGTGTCGACTCATTTGTTGATTTTGCGGACAGGTGAAGTCATTCAATTTGTGAATTTTCAGGACCGCTCATGGCATGCAGGCCGTTCGAGTTATCTTGCCCAAAAAGAATGTAATGATTATTCGATTGGTATCGAACTCGAGGGGAGTGACGATCTGCCATTTGAGCCTGAACAATATCAAGCTTTAGTCGAGGTGGTACACACACTGCGTCAAGCATATCCTAAGATTCAACGCCATATTGCTGGACATTCTGATATTGCACCTCAGCGTAAAACTGATCCAGGTCCCTATTTTGATTGGCAATTATTTCGTCATTTGCTTGCGAAACACAAATGATGTGAAAAAACAGCATCAGATTTATGATTCTACAACGAAATTTGTTTGAACTTTTATTACAATAACGCTTTTGAAAAATAAGCCGTAGGTGAGTGCGATGGCATTGTGGCGATCGACTGTTATTGTCAGTGCAATGACGATGTTATCTCGAGTACTTGGATTGGTACGAGACATTGTACTGCTCAATGTTTTTGGTGCAGGTAAGGACTTCGATACCTTTGTCGTGGCGTTTCGTATTCCCAACTTTTTTCGACGGTTGTTTGCGGAAGGGGCATTTTCACAAGCTTTTATTCCTGTTTTGACGGAATATAAGACCAGTCGTACCCATGCCGAAGTACAAATTCTCATTAGTCGTGTTTTTGGGTGCTTACTAACAGCGATGTCATTGCTGACGCTGATTGCAATGATTGCCGCGCCTGTGATCATTTATATCTATGCACCTGGCTTCCATAAGGATCCAGAGAAGTTTGCACTCGCGGTAGATATGTTCCGCCTGACTATTCCTTATTTGATGTTTATGTCACTGACGGCTTTTGCCAGCAGTATTTTAAATAGTTATGGTTCTTTTGCATCACCCGCATTTGCACCCGTGTTATTGAACATTGCAATGATCGCAGGAGCATGGTGGCTGACACCTTTTATGGCAGAGCCGATTATGGCGCTAGGGTGGGCTGTGGTGGTTGCAGGTGTACTTCAACTGGCGATCCAGATTCCTGAATTATGGAAAAAGAAATTACTGATTCCACCAAAAGTTGACTTTAAGCATGAAGGTGTAGATCGCATTTTAAAATTAATGTTACCTGCATTATTTGGTGTTTCTGTTACCCAAATCAATTTATTACTGAATACGATTTGGGCATCGTTTATGCAAGATGGCTCAGTATCATGGTTGTATAGTGCCGAGCGTATGACTGAGCTACCATTGGGTTTGATTGGGGTCGCGATTGGTACCGTGATTTTACCATCGTTGTCGGCTCGACATGCGGAACAGGATCAAACGAAGTTTAGAGGAATGTTGGATTGGGCAGCAAAGATCATCATGTTGGTGGGCATTCCAGCCAGCATTGCTTTATTTATGTTATCTACACCGATTATTCAGGCTTTGTTCCAACGTGGTGAGTTTACCTTACAAGATACACAAATGACGGCTTTGGCTTTGCAATGTATGAGTGCAGGTGTCATTTCATTTATGCTGATCAAAGTTTTTGCCCCAGGTTTTTATGCACAACAAGATACCAAGACACCTGTGCGTGTCGGCTTAATCGCAGTTGCTGCAAATGCGATTTTAAATGTCCTATTTATTGGTTTATTTAAATTGAATGGTTGGGAGGCGGAGCACATGGCGTTGGCGATGGCGTCTTCAGGTTCCGCTTTAGTAAATGCAGGCCTACTCTATTACTATTTGCACAAGCGCAATATTTATCGCTTTGGGGCACACTGGAAGAAGCTCGCTTTCCAATTTAGTGTTGCCAATATCGTAATGATTGCTGCCTTGTGGTATGGCCTAACGTGGTATCAAGGTGATATTTCACAGTGGTTACGTGTTGCAGAGGTCATGGGTTTGTGCGTACTTGGTGTAGTTGCTTATGTTATTGGATTATTCGTAACAGGATTTAGACCAAGACATTTGAAACACTAAATTATAAGCATTAAAAAAATACCCCTCCTTATTGAAAGAAGGGGTATTTCAAATTTGAATTACTTAACTTCGATGAGCTCAATTTCAAAAATGAGTGTGCTGTTAGGACCAATCGCATCACCTGCACCAACTTCACCATAAGCAAGATTCGACGGAATGAAGAAACGACTTTTGCCACCTTCCTTCATGGTTTGTAGTCCTTCGGTCCAACCGGGAATCACTTGACTGAGTTTAAACTCAACCGGTTGATTGCGGGCAATTGAGCTATCAAACACTGTACCATCCAGTAAACGCCCTTCATAGTTAACCTTTACCGTTGCATTGGCTTTAGGTGATTTCCCTTTACCTGCTTGAAGCACTTGATACTGTAAACCTGATCTCGTGGTTACTATATTGGCTTTTTTACGATTTTCGGCTAAGAATGCTTTGCCGATTTTATCATTCTCTTGGGCAATCTCTTGAAACTCAACCAGTTGTTTGGCTTCTATGCGCTTTTTATACTGATTTAATACGTTTGCCATTTCTTCATCGC